>JAKAIQ010000264.1 GCA_021825035.1 Deltaproteobacteria bacterium
TCCGATCTGCCGCGGCGGTAAAGGGCTTTACAATGTAATTATTCACGCCGGCCTGAACCGCCGTAATCACGTTTTCCTTGGCGGCCTCTGCGGTAACCATCAGCACCGGCGTGGATTTCAACTCGGGGCTCTGTCGTATCGCCTTGAGCAGCTCAATACCCGGCATGTTCGGCATGTTCCAGTCGGTAACCACAAAATCTATGTTCCCGGCCTTCATTTTCTCGAGGGCCGTGCTTCCGTCGTCCGCCTCTTCCACGTTCGTATAACCGATCTCCTTCAATATGTTCCGTATAATCCTTCGCATTGTCGAAAAGTCATCGACTACCAGTATCTTCATATTTCTATCAAGCATGACCGCCTCCTTGTTCTGCTTTATAATAATTTTTCTATCTCGTACAGAAGCTTCTGCGGGGATATCGGCTTCGTCAGAAAGGTAGTCACTCCTGCGTCAATGCCCATTTTCCTGTCAATCTCCCCGGCTTCCGTCGTCACCATGACAATTGGTATATTCATGTACGCCTCGCTACCCCTCAGATTCCTTGACAGCTCGAAACCGTCCATCTGAGGCATATTCAGGTCGGTTATGACAAGGTCGACCGGATTTGACGCTAAAACTTCAAGCGCTTCGATACCGTTCGAGGCTCCAAGGATAACATGTCCTCTATCCCTGATAATGTATGAAAGAAGCTTTCTTGTTGTATCGCAGTCATCAACGACGAGAATCCTCTTTCCCATGATTATCCCTCATATCTTCTGATATACGACCGAGCGCTCGAAACTTACCGGTCTGAAAAGCCTTGTTATATTGTGAAGCGTCTCGGAGAATCCAAGAAAAAGATAACCTCCTCTCGCCAGACTGTCATAGAGGTGGCCGATCGCCTTTCTTTTTGACGCGTCGTCAAAGTATATGAGCACGTTCCTGCAGAAAACCACATCCATTCCCCGGTTCTGCCTGGTTTGAAGAGAATCCATGAGATTTATCCTTTTGAATCTTACGAGGTCATGGACAGTCCTGTTGAGCCTGTAGGCATCCCCGGCATCCGAGAAATATTTGCGCAGGTAAGGCTCGGGCATATTTCTGAGCGAGTATTTTTCATAGACGGCGGATTCTGCCGTTTTAAGGACCACGGCGCTTACGTCACTGCCAAGTATATCGACAGACCATCCTTTTAAATGAAGTCCTTTCTCCAAAAGCATAATGGCGAGGGTGAATGGCTCTTCGCCGGTCGAACACGCCGAACACCAGATCTTTAAGCTCCTGTCCCCTTCTTTTGATTTCCTGTCTATAATTCCGGGCACCACGCCATTCCCGAAGGCGTCAAGCTGCATCTGGTCGCGAAAAAAGCTGGTCTCATTTATAACTATGGTATTTATAAGCTCATTTAATTCATTTTCTCTTCCGGTGTCGTGCGAGAGAAACAGGACATAATCCTCAAACGTCTTAAGGCTCCTCTGCTCGAGCCTTCTCGACAAGCGCGTCTCAAGCAGATATCTTTTGTTATCCGTAAAAAAAATACCGCTCCTGGCATAAATGATATCCCTCAGAGCATTGAAGGCTTGAAACGACAATTTAGGGCTGCTGTCTATTCCGAGCGTAAGCATTTTATAGTTCCGATAGCGTTGCAAACCGCATCCCTCACGGCCGGATCCGGGTGGTCGAGAAGTTTTTTTAGATCGGGAATCGCTTTTTCAGAACCAATTTTTTGAAGAGTTCTTGCCGCCGCCGCCTTGACGGGGGCCAGGTCCTTTGTGAGCATGTTCACAACGGCCTGCTCCGTATCATCCCCGTGGAACTCGCTTAAAAGAAGCACGGCATGATACCTTATCCATATATTTTTCTCTCGCAAGGAATCCATAAGAGCGGCTTTAATGGCGTATCCGCTCCATCCTCCGAGCGCCTTGAGAACTGAAAGCTTTACGTCGTCATCGTCATCATGGAGACCCTTTATGATGATGTCCACGGTGTATGGTATGCCGAGTTTGGCGATCGATCTGTACGCGACTTTTCGGACGTTTGGACTCCTGTCAGCCACGGCTTCCGCGAGATAACTTGCGGCCTCCTCATCTCCGATGAGACCCAGCCCGCGGGATCCCATTTCTCTAAGCTCCTCTCTTTCATCGCTAAGGAGTCCGTAAAAGCCCTTTTTAACGGTGTCGGAAGGAATGAGCGCCAGCGAATCCGTAATAATTTCCATTACGTCCCTGTACTTTTCTGCCGTAAGAGTCTCAAAAAGTTTGCTTACCGCAAGCTCTCCGGCGATCGAAGATAGAGCCTTGGCAGCTATAGACCTCGTGTGTCCGTCGCTGCTCTTTAGCAGACTGAACAACACCGCAACTGAATCCATGGAGCCTATCTCTTTAAGGGCAGAGACGACCTCCCTCAACTCGTGCTTGGAAACCGTGTCGACCAATTCCTTGAGAAGCGGAACCGCTTCTTCCGACCTCATCTCGCCCAGCGCCTTTACAATGATCTTTATGTTCTTCGACCCGGGTCTTCTGATTTCATTTTTAAGAATCTCCGGCAGCCTGCCAAGCCCGACATTTGAGACCACCGCGTCTATTATCGTGGATTCCATGTCGTTGTCAATTTCGTCGAAGGAATTCGAGAAGCTTAATATTTTCGAAAGCGCTTCGGGCATGCGTAAAAAACTGAATCCCCTGAGGGCGCTCATTTGAACCGACCTGTCATTATCTTTCAGGGCCTTCGAAAAGATATTGAAGCAGACATCCTTGAATTCCTTCGCAAGGACGGTGTCACAGCCTGGCGATTCAGCCTTTTC
>JAKAIQ010000034.1 GCA_021825035.1 Deltaproteobacteria bacterium
GCGCCCAATAAGACACTCGCCGCGCAGCTCTACGCCGAGTTCAGAGATCTCTTCCCCGACAACGCGGTCGAGTACTTCGTCTCGTACTACGATTATTACCAGCCGGAGGCCTATGTGCCTGCGACAGACACCTTTATAGAAAAGGATGCCGCAATAAATGACGAAATAGACAAGCTCAGGCACTCGGCCACCCACGCGCTCCTTACCAGGAGAGACGTGCTGGTCGTCGCGTCGGTATCATGCATCTACGGCATAGGCTCGCCAGGCGATTACAGCTCGATGAACCTGTATGTCGAGAGGGGCATGGAAACGGACCGCAACAACATCTTGAAGAGACTTGTCGAGATGCAATACCAGCGGAACGACTATGACTTTTACAGGGGGACGTTCAGGGTAAGGGGGGACGTCGTGGACGTATTCCCGGCTTATGAAGCCGACATCGCCATAAGGCTGAGCTTCTTCGGGGACACGGTGGAGTCCATCGCGGAGATAGACCCAATGCGCGGCAGACCGATACGCAAGGCCGAAAAGACCCTAATACATCCGGCGAGCCATTTCGTCACAACGCGCGACAATCTCAAAAGGGCCATAGGCGGCATAAGAGACGAACTGAGGGGCCGGCTGAAAGAACTTAAGGCCGCCGGCAAGCTCCTTGAGGCCCAGAGGCTTGAGCAGAGGACTCAATTCGACCTCGAACTGTTGGAGGAAATGGGATACTGCCCTGGAATAGAGAACTATTCGAGGCACATTGCCGGGAGACTCCCGGGCGAGGCGCCATACACGCTTATCGACTACTTTCCGCCGGACTATCTCCTCTTCATAGACGAAAGCCACATAACGATATCCCAACTCATCGGCATGTATCACGGCGACAGGTCGAGAAAGCAAACTCTCGTGGAATACGGGTTCAGGCTGCCGTCGGCCATCGACAACAGGCCGCTGAAATTCGAAGAGTTCGAGGAGAGGATAAATCAGGCCGTCTTCGTCTCGGCCACCCCCGGGGAGTACGAATTCAGAAAGGCCGACGGCCTTGTGGTCGAGCAGATAATTCGTCCTACCGGGCTTATGGATCCCGAGATAGAGGTGAGGCCTGCGACCATGCAGGTCGACGACCTTCTGGGAGAGATAAAAAAAAGGGTCGGGAACAACGAACGCGTCCTCGTCACAACCCTAACCAAAAGGATGGCCGAAGACCTCACGCAGTACTATGCCGACCTGGGGATAAAGGTCAAATACCTCCATTCGGACATCGAGACCCTCGAAAGGGTCGAGATAATAAAAGATCTGAGGCTCGGAAAATTCGACGTGCTCATCGGGATAAACCTTCTGCGTGAAGGCCTCGACATACCGGAAGTCTCGCTTGTGGCCATACTGGACGCGGACAAGGAAGGGTTCCTCCGCTCTGCGCGCTCCCTCATACAGACATGCGGAAGGGCGGCTCGAAACGTTAATGGCAGGGTGCTGCTTTACGCCGATACGATGACCAATTCGATGCGGGACGCGGTAGAGGAAACCGAAAGACGCAGAAAAATACAGTCCGAGTACAACAGGCGGAACAACATCACGCCGGAGACGATCAAAAGCTCGATAAAGGACGTGCTGAGCTCCATTTACGAGAAGGATTATTACACGGTTCCTATGGCCGCCGAGAAAACAGAGGAATACATACCGCCGCACGAAGTTCCAAAACTTCTCAAGTCGCTTCGCAGGGAGATGGAGAAGGCCGCCAAGAAACTCGACTTTGAAAAAGCCGCAGATCTCAGGGACAGGATAAAGGAACTCGAAGACCTGCAGTTGAAGATTGGATGATACGCAAAAGTGTTGCGGCCCGCTATTCCGCGTTTAGGACTCCCCGTATCTTTTCTTACCGGAAGGTTGTACTGATAGGATATCCAGGAGCCGATGAACGCCGTAATGCCGCCGATGAGTAAGGCCGGAGAGACGAATTAACATACGGCAGGGACGAAGAGACGCTGTCTCTGAGGCAGTTTCCATCACCTGTGCCTAAGGCTCCCTGAAGAGGGAAAAGGGCAAGGGAGCGGACGAACAGAATATTTCAGTTTGAAAATCGCCACAGAAAACAAAACGGGAATGCGCTCGCGATGGTCTTCACGACAACATCTATGGCGAAGAAAATCCGACTGCTCGGACTTTAAGGGGATTTGCAAAGGAGGAGCGACCTTAGACCTGAGAATCTGCAGCGTGAATACAAAGACGGAAGACTCCTTGAAACGGCTCCAAAGGGAGCGCGGCGCCGATTACAGGCATATCGAGACCCGGATTTCAGGCGACAGGCGGGCGTTCAACCTCGGCGCAGACAGGGCAATCGCCGCGCCCGCTACTTGCGGGCGTTATCCCGATATCGAATAGATTCAGGGCATGGCCGCGTTGTAATTGCTTCTTAAAGTGAATGTCAAATAATTAATGCAACTATGTTGCATTAATGAACCACCATGCTCCCTGGAAGCTATCGGCAGGCAAATTTGCCACGCGCCTGTAGCGAGTTTCCAAACTCGCCCTTGATAGGAGCGGCATAAAGAGATAGAATTGCCGGTTAAGCGCGTTAAAACTGAAAAGGAGATACTTGACATGCCAGAAGACTTTCGCGAAGCGTTGGGAGCGAGGCCCCTCGTTTTCGACGGCGCCATGGGGACGATGCTCCAGAAGCTCGGCCTCAAGCCCGGGGGATGTCCGGACGAGCTTTCCCTTAGAAATCCTGAAATCGTAAAAAAGGTCCATGCTCTTTATATCGAAGCGGGGGCGGAAGTCGTAACGACAAACACCTTCGGCGCGAATAGAATCAAGCTCGGCGAGTACGGGCTCGAAGGTAAGCTCCGCGAGATAAATATCGCCGCCGTAAAGCTCGCCCGCGAGGCGGCCGGGCCCAAGTTCGTTGCCGGAGGGTTCGGGCCGACCGGCCGGTTCGTGGAGCCGGTGGGGGACATGACGTTCGACGAGGCCCTCGATGTCTACGCCGAGCAGGCGGCCGCGCTCAAGGACGGCGGCGTGGATCTTTTCATCATAGAGACTATGATGGACATAAAGGAGATGAAGGCGGCCATCATCGCAGCCAAATCCACGGGCCTCCCGGTTGCCGCCACAATGACATTCGATGAGACCATGAGGACGGTCCTCGGCACGTCACCGGAGTCTTTCGCCATAATGGCGTCGTCCCTCGGAGCCGACATAATAGGCGCTAACTGTTCTCTCGGCATTGAAGGCATTTACAGGGCCATCCTTGCCATGAGAAGCGTGGTGGCAACGCCTCTTATCGCTCAGCCTAACGCCGGTATCCCGTCGCTAAAGGGCAACGAAACGATATTCCCGGATCTGCCGGAAGAAATGGCTGACTATGCGCCGAGGCTCATAGAGGCCGGTGTCAGGGTCCTCGGAGGGTGCTGCGGCACCACGCCCGAACACATAAAGAAAATGGGTGAGGCCTTCAGGGCGGTAAAACCTGTCGCGTCCAGGGGCCAGGCGTTCACGGCTCTTTCGAGCAGGACCGGCTTTGTGGTCTTCGGCGCAGGCTCGCCTCCCATAGTCGTGGGCGAGAGGATAAACCCGACTGGAAGAAAGATCCTCGCCCAGGAGATAAGGGAAGGCAAGACCACGGGGATAAGGAACGAAGCGCGCTCGCAGGCCGAGGCCGGAGCGCACGCCCTCGACGTTAACGTAGGGGTCCCGGCCATAGACGAAGTCTCGGCCATGAGGCGTGCGGTATTCGCCGTTAACGAGAACTGCTCCCTGCCCGTCGTCATAGACTCGTCAAACCCGGAGGTCATCGAGGCCGGGCTCAGGGCCTGCGACGGAAAGGCGCTCATAAATTCGGTTAGCGGCGAGGAGAAGAGGCTCTCATCCATCCTCCCGCTCGCCAAGAAGTACGGGGCCGCTGTGCTTGGACTCGCCCTCGACGACACGGGCGTGCCCGAGAACGCGGAGGGAAGGCTCAAGGCCGCGGAGAAGATATTGGACAGGGCCTTGAAGGCGGGCATTAAGAAGGAGGACGTCATCATAGACTGCCTCGCCATGACCGTAAGCGCGTCCCCGGCGAGCGCGGTGGAGACATTGAAGGCCATAAGGCTTGTAAAGGAACGCCTTGGGCTTTCGACCATACTCGGCGTGAGCAACATTTCCTTCGGTCTTCCGGCAAGGGAGGTCATAAACTCGAACTTCCTCACCATGGCCATAGAAGCGGGGCTCGACTGCTGCATAATAAACCCCAATAACAGGGCCATGATGGATGCGTACCACGCGTCCCTGGTGCTCATTAACAGGGACGCGAGGGCCGAAAGGTACATAAAGAGGTTCGGCGTAACCGCCGCCCCCGTCACGGCCCAGGCCGCGAAAGCCCCCGAAGCCGCTGTCGAAGGGATAGATAAAAAACTGAGGAAAGCAATAATCGAAGGGGACGAGGATAAGATAGTGCCGCTTGTCGAGGAGGCCCTCAAAGAAGGCTGGGACCCGGTAAGGATAAGTAACGACGGCCTCATACCCGGTCTTGAGGAGGTGGGAAAGCTCTTTGCCTGCAACAGATACTACCTCCCCCAGGTCATGCTATCGGCGAACACGATGAAGCTCGCCTTCGAAAGGCTTAAAAAGGAGCTTAAGGGAAAATCCGGCCCGACCATCGGCAAGGTGCTCCTCGCGACGGTTGAGGGTGATATCCATGACATAGGGAAGAACATACTCGCTACGCTCCTTGAAAACCACGGCTTCGAGGTCATAGACCTCGGGAAAAACGTTCCATCGAACAAGATTATAGAAGAGGCCGTAAGGAACAGGGTCGACATAGTAGGTCTGTCCGCGCTCATGACCACTACCGTCATGGAGATGGATACCGTCATAAAGAAGCTGAGGGAAAAAGGCGTGAAGGTGTTGACCATGGTGGGAGGGGCCGTCGTAACCAAGGAGTTCGCCGAAAAGGTCGGCGCCGACGAATACGGGGGGGATGCGCTTTCGGCGGTGGAGAAGATGAAGCGGATGATAAAGGCGCCATCGCGATAGTTTATGAAATCCGTTGTAAGGATAACCGGCATAGCCGTCGGCGGCAGGGGCGTGGGCAGGATAGATGGGAAGGTCGTCTTCGTTCCGTATACCGCGCCGGGGGACGAGGCCCTTATAGAGATAACATCGGAGAAAAAGGGGTTTTCCGAAGGCAGGCTCCTGAAACTGCTGGAGGTCTCCCATTTGAGAGTGAATCCGGCGTGCAAATATTTCGGGAAGTGCGGAGGATGCTCCATACAGCATATAAGTTATCCCGCGCAGGTTGAATGGAAGGACAGGATATTCCGGGAGACGATCGAAAGGATAGGAAAAACCGGGCCGCTTCTTTGCGACAGGCCTGTGCCGTCGCCAAAAGAATTCGGCTACCGCGCGAGGGCCCGTTTCCACGCGGACGGGCCGATGCTTGGGTTTTACGGGGCCGGAAGCCGCCGCGTAGTTGACATAGAAGAATGCCCTGCGCTTGAGCCGGCTCTCAATGCCGCGCTCTCCGGCATAAGAGGCGCGTTCAGAGCCTCGGGAACAGACGCTTCCGCTCTCAAGGATTTCGAGATAGCTGCAGGCAACGACGGAAAAGCCGCGGCGTCTTTCAACTTCCGTCGCATTCCTCCCAAGAGATTGACCAGGGCCCTCGGAGACGAAGCCGGGCTTAAGGGGTTCGAGCTTAACGGCGCGCTAAAAGGAAGCGTGGGCGATGTCGCCTTGAACTACGCGGCCTCCGGCATAAAATTCGAGTTCCGTACAGGGGTCTTCTGCCAGGCGAACCTGCGCCAGAATGAATCCCTCATAAACAAGGTGCTCGACTACTGCGCTCTCGCCGGCCAGGCACGAGTTATCGACCTTTTCTCCGGCGCCGGGAACATCACGCTGCCGCTTGCAAGGGAAGCCCGTGAGATTACCGGCGTCGAGTCGAACGGCGAGGCCGTAAGGCTTGCGATAAAAAACGCCTCCTTTAACGCCGTGACATCCGCGAGGTTTGTCAAGGAAGACGCGGCGGTCTGGCTCGGACGCAACATCAAAGCCCTTGAAAAAGAAAGACCTCTTGTGGTAATATTAGACCCACCGCGCAGCGGAGCGCCGGAGGCCGCCAGGCTTCTTTCGGCATTAAAGCCCCAAAAGATAATATACATCTCATGCGATCCACCGACGCTTGCGAGGGATATATCCGTGCTTACCGCCTCTGGGTACATGCTCTTAAGGACAGCAATCCTCGACATGTTCCCCCAGACATTTCACATCGAGAGCGTTTCCGTGCTGGAACTGAAAAAGTAACGTATTTGTGGAGACAATAATAGTATGAACGAACAGCTTCCAAACGAACTGCCCATAGTAAAACAGCTCAGGGAAGAGCTTCAAAAGGTGGAAAAAGAACTCCGGATCGATATCCCGAAGGAGCTTCAGAAGGCTGCCGCGCACGGGGATTTCCGCGAGAACGCCGAATACGAGGCCGCCAAGCAGCGCCAGTCGTATCTCCAGGCCCGGGTGGCCCACCTGAACTCGCGTATAAACTCGCTCGTATCCCTGAAGCTCGATAACATCCCGAAGGACGCCATAGGCTTCGGGTCACGGGTTCACCTCGAAGACCTCAACACCGGAGACGCCGTCGTCTACGAACTCGTCACGCCTGAAGAGGTCGATCCGAGGAATGGCAAAATATCGGTAAGCTCGCCGATCGGAAGAGCGCTCCTGAATAAGGCGGCCGGCGACGACATAACCATAAACCTGCCATCCGGCGTAAAAGAATACGCCATAACCGAGGTCCATACCCTTCACGATCTTTTTTTCAGAAGGCCGGACAAGTAAGCCGTTAATCTTCCGGAGTCGATAGAATGGCGCAGTTATCTTTGTTCTTGGCACTGGGGTTGGCGGCAGGGGCGCTATCAGGGCTTCTGGGCATAGGCGGCGGCATACTGGTCGTTCCGGCCCTTGTCTTCTTTCTCGGAATGTCTCAGCAGCAGGCGCAGGGGACGACGCTTGCCATGATGATCCCTCCGATCGGGTTGCTCGCGGCGCTTACTTACTACAGGCACGGGCTCGTCGATATCAAAGCCGCCGCGCTCCTCTGCGCGGGATTCTTCCTTGGCGGCCTTTTTGGGGCAAAAATTGCGACATCCATCTCCAACCAGCTGCTTGCGAGAATATTCGGCCTGTTCCTCCTGTTCGTGTCTCTTCGCATGCTCTTATTCTCAAAATGATACGCCTTGCCGCTTTCTTCCGGACGGACGTAAGGTTTTTTCCGCCATTATCTTGCATGGTAATGGCTCGGTTGCAATGCCATGCCTTTTCACCTAAAACCCGGAGGCCTTATGAACAGACCGCTCATCTTTGCCGCCCTCGCGTCGCTCGTATGGGGTTTAGCGCCCGCCCTTGAAAAAGCCGGACTCAAGGGCAGGATCGATCCGTACCTCGGGGTCGTCGTGAGGACGCTGTCAATAGCCGCTGCGGCTCTTATCGGGCTTGCGCTAATGGGCAGGCTACGGGCCATAACCGCGGTAGACCCCAAAAGCGCTTTTTTTGTCGGCGCAGGAGGAATCGTTGCCGGCCTCATAGGGCAGCTTGCCTTCTACTCGGCGCTCAAATCCGGAGAGGCCTCGGTAGTCGTGCCGGTCGCGGCCACGTATCCACTCGTAGCCCTTCTGGTATCCGTTTTCTTTCTCGGTGAAGCCTTCACCCTGCAAAAGCTTATAGGGATAGGCCTCGTGGTTGGCGGCGTTGTCATTCTTAACGCCGGATAGAGGTCATCTGCGAAGTCCGGCCTTGAACTCGAGGAGCTTCATTATGTCCCTCCTCGACACTATGCCGACGAGTTCACCCTTTTTATCGAGGACAGGGAACCTGCCGAAATGGTCGCTCAACATCCGCGTTAGCGCGTCGGTAGCGCTGTCATCAGGGCTGAGGCAATCCCCGGCCCCGATCTTGAACATGACTTCCCGCACCCGTGTTTCGTCCCATTTTTCTTTATTCACGTCCCTTACGTTATGAAGTGCAAGAAGCCCTACCACGCGTCCATCGGACATTACCGGGAAACTCACGAAATGATACTTGAAGAAATACTTCTCTACGGCCTCCGTAATGGTCATGCCGTCCGGGACGGTCACGACGTTTCTTGACATTACGTCGCCTATCTTTACGCCTTCAAGGGCCTTTTTCATAAGAAGCTGCTGATAGCCGCTTTCGGCGGCCTGCTGGACGAAGACCCCTATCAGGACAGACCATAGCCCCCCGACGAAGTTTCCGGTTATTATCTGGAAAAACCCGAATACTATGAGGAATATGGCGAATCCCTTCCCTATATTGCTGGCCACCCTTGTGGCCCTGTTGACGTCCCCTGTCCTCGCCCACCATATGGCCCTGAAGACGCGGCCGCCGTCGAGGGGGAATCCCGGTATCATGTTGAAAATGAGCAACACTATATTTATGAGAGCCAGATACGAGAGTATCGAATTTGCGATAGGATGCGCCGCCTGATTGACGACCCTCGAAGCCGCCCAGAATAGAATACCCAGTACAAGGCTTGCCGCAGGCCCGGCTATGGCTATCTTCAATTCTACCTTCGGGTCATCCGGCTCTTTGGTAAGCTGCGCCACCCCGCCGAATATGAATAATGTTATCTCCTTTATCTCTAGGCCGAGCCTGTTGGACGTGTAGGAATGTGACAGCTCGTGTATGAGGACGCATGCGAAAAGGAGTATGGCGGAGACCAAACCCATGAAAAAATAGGTAAGCGTGCTGAAACCGGGGAGCTTGAAGGGGAAGTACCCGAAAGCGAGCGACCATGTGAAGACGACGAGAATGATAAACCAGGTATAATCGATGGAAACGCGGATACCCAGTACCCTGAAGAGCTTTATGCCTCGTGCCATGCCCCCTCCTCATCGCAGTATATCATAAATCCATTGAGGCGCAACCGTGAAAAGGGCTTAAATCGACCTGAAAATGCCCTTTATCGCGCACATATTTTCCTGGAAAGTATGCGCCGGGCTTGCATATCCCGGCGGTCGCTGTTACCATCTACAATGACTATCTCCGGCGGGAAGATTATGCGCGCTATCGTGGAAGTAAGAAGTCTCACGAAGTACTACAATGGCTTCAGGGCCGTTGACGACATCTCTTTCGACATGTACGAGAAGGAGATACTCGGCCTCATAGGTCCTAACGGGGCGGGCAAGACCACGACCATCCAGATGCTCCTCGACCTCACGACGCCCACGAGCGGAGAGATTAAAATCTTCGGCCTCGATCTTTCCTCAAACCGCCAGCGCATCCTCGGCAGCGTAAACTTCTCATCGTCTTACATATCCCTGCCTTTCGCTCTTACCGTGTGGGAGAACCTCTCGGTCTTCGCACGGCTCTACGGGGTAAAGGATTCTGGCAGGAGGATACGCGAGCTCCTTAAGACCTTCGAGATAGAAAACATAATGCATACACCGACAAGGAGGCTTTCATCCGGCCAGCTTACAAGGGTATGTCTCTGCAAGGCGCTGCTCAATGCCCCAAAGATACTCTTTCTCGACGAGCCGACCGCGAGTCTCGACCCCGACATCGCCGACAAGACCCGCCACCTCCTTAAGAGGATAAAGGACGAAAACGGCATCTCCATACTCTATACGTCGCACAACATGAGAGAGATGGAGGAGATGTGCGACAGGGTCATATTCATGGACAAGGGTAAGATAATAGCATCCGGAGTGCCGGGGGAGATAAAGAAGATGTTCAGCGGAGAATCCCTCGAAGAGGTATTCCTTAAGATAGCGAGGGGTTAGGAGAACGAAGAAAAGGAATGAGCGTCAACCGGATAGCGGCGTACGCGACAAGGCATCTTTACCTTTACAAGAGGAGCCTCCCGCGGTTCATGGAGGTTTTCTATTGGCCCCTTCTCGACCTCCTCATCTGGGGGTTCGTAAGCGTCTATCTCTCCAGAAAGAGCGCAGTCCCGAACGTCATATCCTTCTTCCTCGGAGCGCTCATACTCTGGGACATACTCTTCAGGAGCCAGCAGGGGATATCGATCTCTTTCCTCGAAGACGTCTGGTCGAGAAACCTCATAAACATATTCGTAAGCCCGTTAAGCCCGTCCGAGTACATCGCCTCCCTCCTCGTCATAAGCATAGTAAAGCTCGCCCTCACGTCGGCGGTGCTGGTCACGCTCGCATGGCTCTTCTACTCCTTCGACATATTCCTCCTCGGCTTCCCGCTCATACCGCTTGTCGCCAACCTCATCGTAATGGGGTGGTGGATAGGGATAATAACCACGGCCTTCATCCTCCGGTTCGGTCAGGAGGCCGAGATCCTCGCCTGGGGCATTGCGCTTCTCTTTCAGCCGGTATCAGCCGTCTTTTATCCCGTATCAGTCCTGCCGCCGTGGCTTGGAGACGTTGCGTGGTTCATCCCCGCCTCGCACGTCTTCGAAGGCATGCGCCGGGTCATCTCCGGCGGAGCATTTCCGGCAAACGACCTTGTCTGGGCATCGATAGAAAATATCTTCTACATAGGGGCCTCGATACTCTTTTTCTGGTGGAACTTCAAAGAGGCGAAGAAAAAGGGGCTTCTGGCGAAGGTGGGGGAGTAAGGCCCGATTTTTGGCGACTGTTGGCTAATCAAGGACTGCGTTGTTCACTTACCAGTCCGCGCCTTCGGGCGCCCCGACGAGTAAAGATTTACGAGAGGAATATTGAACGATCCGATAGTTTATTCAAGCAAGCGTATGCCAAGTCAGCTGACGCACCGTGCTGATTTTCATATACTCAGTCTTAAACGCATGGAGTATACTATCACAGGGCCTCGATCGCGGTTGTATCCGGGGTTTTGAATGTATTGAAAATCCGGGGAGAGCTGGACATAACGCCCTATCTGAACACGGTAGTATGCCTCCAACACACGCTCCAAGCCGTAATTAAGCCTTCCGTCACCCAGCAACATGCCAAGGCCGCCAGCCGCGAGGTAATTCCTGTGGTCGGATGACAGGCCGTCAATCGCATATGCGATCCCAACCTGGTCCGCTTCCCGGCCCCAATGTACGCCACTCACCTGTAATCCGAGACTGATTGTCCGGTCCACTTCGGTATAGGAAAAGGTTTCATTATGGCCGTCATTCCAGCCTAAGCGCCCGAAAATGCCCGTTTCTCCCTTATCCGCCAGCGGCTGCTCGAAATTAAGGCCAAAACCCCACTTGGTGCGTCCCGGCTTCTCCTCTGCCCTGACATCAGGTATCGAAGATGTATCACGCCCAATGGCTATGGCATGTTCATAATTGCCCAGCTGTCCTTGATTCAGATAAGCGAGAACTCTTATAACTGTGCCGATGTCATTGGGTTTGAGGGTAAATTCGAGATTGTTTCCCTGGGACTTGAAGATTTGCGTGTCGATTGTGGCGCCGTTTGCAAAGGTAGGTTCCGCAAAACTGGCAAAGGCCAATCTCCATGTCGGCTGGAAGAGGGACATAACGAACCCGTAGCTGTAGCCCCTAGTATCAGCCGCATAATCCCACGCCGTGTTGTTGATAAAACTGTAGTTAAAAAACTGGGTGCGCGTGTTGTTGGCATAACGGTTCAGGTCAAAATCATCGGCTAATGACATTTTGCCCGCCTTCAGTTCGATCCTGCTCACGGGCTCTTTCCCGGGCAACTGGTCCTGCCCGCGCTCCGTATCTTCCGTATTCGGGGATAGCGGATGATAGTAACGCAGATATGCACGCGCCACGTATGGACCGTTGCCCAGATCAACAGAACCGACCCTGATGACGTCGCCATTGACATATCCGCCGAGCCCCTGACCCGCGGCCACCCCTCTGCCCCTGGCCATTTCAATATCAACATACGCCTGAAGAGTGTCGGCGAGCCGTGAGCCCAGATATACTCCATATACATGGGTTATGTTATGTCCAAGTCCGTTGTCGGTCTTGAAACTGTGGTCTCCTTCGTAGGGGCTGCGGAATCCCGGTACGTTCTGGTATATAGCGTTAAACTGCAATCCCAGCACTTCGGGTGCCCACGACGGCAACCCCTCTTTTTGCTCCTCCGGCGGGTCGGCCGCAAAAGCCGAAGACGTAATGCCCCAGATTGTCAGGCATATCGAAGTGATTAGAATAAGGCTTTTGAGTAAACGATAAGATGAGACGAGTCCTTCCATATTTTCCTCCCTCGAGAAAATATTAGTTGAGTTTTAGTTCTGGCCTGGATAGGTCTTCCGGCTCAGGGCGTCCTACTCGCCCGCCTTCCCATTATGGTATTGGCCATAACAGTGGCTTAGTTGGGCTTTCGTTCCCTTTACGGCTGCGGGGCAGCGGGAGACTTTCACTCCTCTTCCCTTGCATCCAGCCAGTGGCTAAGTTTTTTACTATTTACCAGACGTTCTTGTTATCGATCCCAGTATTAAACAGGTGCCCGGCAAGCACCTTCGACTTCTTATCCCAGAATAGGCTTACAAGCACTCCAAGTATGACGGACAGAAAGAAACCCTGTATGGCTTGAGGTATCTCTGGATGATACCTGTCGGGCATCATGATCGACAGCACTATCCCCCCTGACCTTAAGAGAAGCCAGAAAGAGGTTGATACCAAGATGGCTTTGAGCATTATCTTTTTAAATGGAAGCAGCTGCCCGATAAGGTTTAAGAACCCGGCTACGATAATGCCAAAAATAGCTCCGCTGATGCTGAAGATCATCAAATTGAAGA
>JAKAIQ010000265.1 GCA_021825035.1 Deltaproteobacteria bacterium
TGGCAAATCTTCTTTATTTGCAGCAATGTAATATATAAATTTATAATCAAGGATTATGTTTGAGCATAAAAAACCATATACGACCGGTGAGATAGCGTCATTTTGCCATGTTACCATCAACGCGGTAAAAAAATGGATAGCTACCGGCAAGCTTGACGCGTTCAGAACCCCGGGGGGGCATTATAGAGTAAGTAAGGAAGATTTCGTGTCGTTTCTTGGCAAATACAAACTCGACATGAAGGGCGAAATATTCCCTGAAAAAAGAAGGATACTCATAGTCGACGATGAAAAGAACGTTGTCGAGTATATAAAGGGAGCCCTGGAATCCATGCTTGACAAATTTGACATAGAAGTCGCCGGAGACGGTTATGAGGCGCTAATTAAAGTGGGAGACTTCAAGCCTGAACTTCTTGTCCTTGACATAAGGATGCCAAAGATCGACGGGTTCGAGGTATGCAGGCGCATCAAAGGCGACAGAAGCACAAAAGACATAAAGATACTCGCCGTAACGGCCTACGGGAAAGAGGATATAAATAAGATCCTCCAATGCGGCGCCGATTACTGCCTTTCAAAGCCCATAAAATTGAAAGATTTCCAGGAAAACGTTCAAAGGCTTTTAGACTGACGCAAGAGCCTGTTATATGCCTTATGAGTCCGGCTTGAAGAACAATAAAAGCATTTTTTATCGGGTTCGCGGACTTGGTTGAAGCTCGATGGGTACGGCTGGACGTAAGGGTCGCGCATAACAGGCTGGATCTGCAGATGAAGAACCCTCAAAAAGGCCGCTTCAACATATGGAAGTTTTCAGTATTCTTTTCGTTGATCTTCATTATTATCGCAGTCATAGATTACCGCTCATTCTCCGGAAAGACAAAAGAAATAGAACTCTATGACGATCTCAGCTACCGCCTGAACGCTCTGAAGGTCTCCGTCATCAAACTCGACTACCTCCTTGACATGTCTGTTGAAGCCGGTTTTAAAAAGTCTTCCGTCGCTTTGATAAAAACCGAAATGAAACAGGTCGACGGCGATCTTAACGATATCCTGGACGATCCGGAATACACTGGAATGTTCAAAGATAACAACCTTATTTCCGAGGGCAGGAAATCCATATTGAATGACTGGCCCGTGGTAAGAAGCGAGATTATGAGGCTCGACGATGGCCGGTCAAGAGACGAGCTGATGCTCATCAGTAACGAGGTGGAGATGAATACAGTCCTCGTTGTCGAGAGGTTGGGCAGGCTGTCCAACGTGATGCGTGAAAGCGGTAAAGGCCTGATTTCCGATATAAAAAAACAGGTTTTGAATAGCGGCATAGCTTTCATTCTGCTTATGCTCGGCTCCTGGCTTACATTATACTTGAGCGCGCACGTGCCGGTAAGAAAAGCGAGGAGTGCGGCCAGAAGGCTCGCCTCCGGAGATCTTAGCGTCAGGTTCAGGGGTGGCGGTCATGGCTACTTTGGGAAGCTAGCAATCGAGCTTAACGCGATGCTTAATGCTTTAATTGCAAACCTCTCTGAAAAGGAAGAGATAACTCGTCAACTTCACGCGGAATCATCGGCCAGGGCCGCTCAACTTGAAGCGATCGGCAATATTCTAAGATTCGCCGGGAGTTCGCTATCCAAGAGCGGCGTGTTTAATGTCGCTGTAGAAGAAGCGGTGAAGGCCGGCGCCGATGCGGCTGCGATATTTTGTTTTGAAGACGGTGCGCCGGAGCTTAAATCCTCCGTTGGGTTCGAGGATGGCGCTTTGAAAGAATTGGAGACCGCCGCCCCTGAACCTCTAGCGCGCATGGCAGTAAGGGCAGAGGCATTTAATGGTCTTGACGAAAACGCCGATAAAAAATACGGCCGCATTTTGAGTCGCCATGGTTTTGATGTCCTTCTTGCAACCCCGGTGTTGCATAATAATAAAACGACCGGATCTTTTTTTGCGGCATATCGATGGGAAAAAGCCGCTGAAGATGTAGCCTGCTTTCTCGATACGGCCGCCGCCGTAGCCGGAGTTTCGGCAGGTTATATAGACATGTTCAGGACAGAGTATGACTCGAAAAGATTCCTTGAGCGCATCGTCAGGCAGATGCCTTTCGGCATGGCGGTTTTTGAAAGAAACGGCATATGCCTCCTGGTAAACGAAGCGGTAAAAAGACTGTTCGGAGCTGATGAAGGCATGGTGGGGAAGTACAACATATTCGAAGATGAGGTTTTTTCTTCACAGGCCATCATGTCCTCCATCAAGAAATCCTATGAAGGATATTCGACCGAGTTTACAATAAATTATAATCCGTTGACTTCCGGGAAATTCAATTTCAGCGGACCGATAAGGAGATTGAGGGTAAAAAGCTATCCACTTTATGATGCCGGCGGGGAGATTTCTCATATAGTTCTTGTCTACGAGGAGCTGCCTGCCTACGAGAATTCCGCTTTGGGAGCGCAAGGAACAGGGAGCGGAGGATGAAAAAGATATTCAATGCCTTAAGCATTTCCCATAAACTTGCCGTGGTATTCCTTTTCATCCTTTTTATGATGGGTGTAGGCGGCGCTGTAGGCCTTTATAACGCCCGTCAGCTCGCCAAGGTTACCGAAAAGCTTTACAACGATTCTTTCAAAAGGGGTGAGGCCCTCTCGTCCGTCGAAAACGAATTCCTTTCCGACAGGCAGGACATGTTCCTTCACATCATAACCGGCGATGCGGCCTCGATGTCTTATCTTGAAGAATCGATGGAAGAGCACAGGAGCAAAATAGAAAGGCTTCTGAAAGACTACAGGATGAT
>JAKAIQ010000266.1 GCA_021825035.1 Deltaproteobacteria bacterium
ATCAAGCGTGTAGCATGTGATTGTCGTCCCGGAGAGCGTCGCGTTGGGAACGAAGTCGTGAAACGCGTCGAGCGTTGTCTTTGGACCTGATATGGAATAGCCGGTTGTGCCGTTAAAGGAATCATGTCGTCATCCGCGGGGATGCTTTTTTTTGTGAAGTGCCCTCAATCTTTGGTCCGTAAGATGAGTGTATATCTGGGTCGAAGAAATGTCGGCATGTCCAAGCATGGCCTGTACCATTCTTAGGTCGGCGCCACCTTCTATCAGGTGCGTTGCGAAAGAATGGCGCATGATGTGAGGTTTGATCTTTTTTTTGTCGATGCCTGCTCGCAAGGCGCTATGTTTCATTACGACCCAGAAATTTTGTCTGGTCATCATGCTCCCACGGGCAGTCAAAAAGAGGTATTTATTCTGCCTTCGCTTGAGGAATAAAGGCCTGCCTTCTTCAATATATCGTTTGAGCCAGAACATGGCCGATTCTCCAATAGGAACAACTCGCTCCTTGGATCCTTTCCCGAAGGCATTAAGATAACCGCCTTGAAGATTTATATCATTTAACCTGAGGCTGATAAGCTCAGAAACCCTTAACCCGGTGGCGTAGAGGGTTTCGAGCATTGCCTTGTCCCTCAGTCCTGTCCTTGCATCAAGCACTGGAGCGGATAGAAGTTTCTCGACCTCTTCGAGAGTTAAAAACTCGGGAAGCCTTGTCGGAATCCGTGGGATGTCTACATTCAGGCATGGGTTTGACTTTATGATGTTTCTTTTGACGAGATATTTGTAAAACCCCCGGATGGCTATTAAGGATCTGACGCAAGACTTCACGGCAAGCCCGCGTATCATAAGCGTCTCGATGTAATCCGTTATTTTCGACTCATCCGCCTCGCCGACAGGCGCATCGTATTTTTTTAGATAAACTAAATAGAGAAGAACGTCTCTCCTGTATGAATCATGCGTATTTCTCGAAAGTCCCTTCTCGATGATGAGATGATCGAGAAATTCCTGTAAAAGTTGGAATCCATTATCCATGCAAACCTCGAATCCTACGAGCTCAATTCTATATTTCTCCTATAGCCCTTTTTCGTCAAGGGATTTCCTTTCGACCGCGCTTAACAGCGCGGCATTTATTTCCTTAAGTTTTTCCTCGCGGTATATCTTCTGGCCGAAAATATCCTTTACATAGAATATGTCCGCGGCTTCATCTCCTTTTGTCGATATCTTGGCTATATTAATGTAAAGGCCAAGCCTGGCAAGAGTGCTTGTGATATCGTAGAGAAGCCCTATTCTGTTGCGTGCATGCACGTCGAGAACAGTAAAAAAATCCGAGACCTCGTTATCGATTTGAACGCCTGTGCGGACGCCGGGCTTTGCTTTTTTGTCGAGGATCGAAGGCTTCCGCTTACGAACAAGATCACCGACCTTCGCCTTGCCCGCGAGCACTTCGGAAAGGTCTGATTCTATCTTTTTAAATTTTGACTCATCGGCTATCATTTCTCCAATGGCGCTATTGACCTGGAGTATGTCGAGTGCGATGCCGTTTTTCAATGTATTGATCTGAGCCCCCAAAATATTGACCGCGTTTGCAGCCATTACGCCGGTTATCATTGAGAAAAGGCCGTGGACGTCATGAGTGCATATGGATATCTCCGTATATTCCCTGAATGAATCCTGTTTTACTTTCATTATGTATGGCTTGCCGCTGAACTCTTTCAATATTTTAATGTGATCGGATATAAAGTCCGGGCTGTTGGAAAGAAAATACCTCTGTGGCAAAAGCTGAAAATAATCGTCAACCTTCAAGCTATCTATACCTGCCGGCTTTAACAGCTCGACGACGCTTTCTTTTATCCGCTGAATCTTCACTGCAGCATCCTCAGGCTCAAAGGACCCCCTGTCAAGCACTGTCAGGGTCTTGAAGTAGAGTTCCTGAAAAAGCGCCCCCTTCCACTGGTTCCACACCTCCGGGCCCACTGCCCTTACGTCTGCGAATGTAAGAAGGTAAAGGAGATTGAGGCGTTCAACGTCCCCTACTTTTTTCGCAAATTCAATAATAAGGTTTTCATCGTGCAGATCCCTGTACTGAGCCGTATCGGCGAGGAGAAGATGATTCCTGACAAGAAATCTGATCAGATTTGAGTGGTCTTCAGACAAGTCGAGTCTTTTACAGATCGCCGGCGTTAAAATAGCGCCCTTCTCTGCATGCCCTTTTCCGCGGCCTTTGCCGATGTCATGAAAGAGTACGGCGAGCATGAGGATCTCGGGGTTTGAAAGCTCTTCAAGTATTGTAGATAGAAGCGAGAATTCCGCCTTGTACGGTCCTCGCAGCCGTTCTATCTCCCTTATGGCGAAAAGGGTGTGCGCGTCCACTGTATATACATGATAGAGATCATGCTGGACCCGGCAGCTTATTTCTGAAAACTCCGGTATGTATTTTTCAAGGAATCCAAGCTTGTACATCTCACTCAGGGTCTCATAGACCTTCTTGCCCCTGAGTATTTTAATGAATGCGTTCGAGACCTCCTTCGAAGTAAAATCACCGGTCTTTGCATGCTCCAGACTGCGAAGCATGAGATCCTTTGTGTCCTGCTCTATGCCGATCTCAAAGGCCTGAGAATACTCGAAGGCCTTTATAATGGCGTGCGGCTCCTTGACGAAAACCTCCCTGTCTCGTACCGTCAATACGTTGCCGGCTATCATGTAATTCTCGTCGATCTTTACCGTTTTCTTGGGCCATGAAAAAATCCCATATTTGTTTTCATCCCTCCGCCGGGACCT
>JAKAIQ010000035.1:0-3905 GCA_021825035.1 Deltaproteobacteria bacterium
TCATGACCAGAATTTTTAACACATTCTGGTCCGATTTGGTTAGCCATTACCAAAAATTATAAATCATATTGGATATTACTTGTGAAGACCGCACTCGGTCTTTTGGAATCCGGCCCATCTCCCGGCCCTCGGGTCCTCTCCCGGCTTTACCGGCTTCGTGCACGGCTCGCATCCTATGGACGGATAATCCCTATCATGGAGAACGTTATACGGGACATCGTTCTTGCGGATATATTCCCAGACGTCGTTCGAAGTCCACCTTACAAGAGGGTTTATTTTTACAAGTTTGAACTTCGAATCCCAACTGACCACCGGAGCGTTGGCCCGCGTTGGGGCCTGATCCCTTCTTATCCCGGTTATCCATGCCCTGAGGCCGCTCAAGGCGTGAGCCAGCGGGACCATCTTGCGGATGTCGCAACACTTATCAGGCTCCCTCTTCCAGAGCTCCGGCCCAAATTCCTTTGCCATATCGTCAAGAGTCGTTTTCGCGCCGTGACGTTCGGGTTTAATACCGTATTTTTCTGCAAGCCTGGCCCTGACATCGTGCGACTCCTTAAAAAGGAGGTCGGTATCCAGGTAAAAAATCCTCGCGTCGGGCCTTATCTTTACCAGCATGTCTACGAGAACCACGTCCTCGGCGCCGAAACTGCACGCAAGTGCGATATCAGGCGTATCGAAGTTCTCCACAGCCCATTTTAATGCCGCCTGAGGTTCCTTGCCTTCAAGGCTCTCGCTTACCTTCTTCAGTTCTCCTTCGGTCCAAATCATTGCTGACATTATCCTGTCCATCCTTTCGTATTTTTTGTATTATTATTAGTTCACGACATGCCTACTCGTCGGTAAATACAACCACCTCGCAGGCGGCCTTTTCCTTGACCTCGTCGGACGGCGACCTTGAAAGGTATTTGAAAAAGGACCTCTTCCCTTTTTTTGTAAGAATCGCGAGCTTGATATCAAAACGCCGTATGAGTTCCAGGACCTTCTCCGCTAAATCGCCCTGCTCCATAATGGGCTCGAATTCGACGCCTGCCTCCATGGCCTTTATCTGCACCCTGCCGATCTCGTCATATCCCCTCTGCCTGTATTCCTTCATGATGGATTCGGAGAGCCGCATAGATGGCCTGTCGCCTACAAAGCCCACGTCGGAAAAGCTTTCGAGTATCTCTTCCGCAGGCTCGGTGTCGATAACATACAGGACGACAAGGCCCGTTTTGTCCATCCCGGCTCTTTCTATAGCGTAATCTATGGCCTTCTCCGGCGTAACGGCGACAGAAAGGACAAGTAAAATCTTTTTCATCTTAAACGACCGAACCCTATTAATGGCCAGTAAAATGCCGCCATAAGATTAAAAAGAACCCAGGATATTATGGCCATGATAAGTCCGCCCTTTATCATATCCCTTACAGTAATATAATTCGAGGATACCGCTATGCCGTTCGCAGGGGTCGACATGGGGAGCATGAAAGCAAGCCCGGCAGGGGTTGCCACCGAATAAGTCATGACCACCGGGTCGACCGACATCTTTCCTGCCATGCCTATCACAACAGGTAAAAGCACCGCTATGACCGCGGCATGACTCATCGCCTCGGTCAGGAAGATCGTAAGAAGAGACACAAGCGCGAATATGGTCCACGGCGCGCCGGACCATCTGCCTATTACGCCCTTTATGAGCCACGCCGCTGCGCCGCTCTTATCCAGAGCCGAACCAAGCGTAATGGCGCCTCCGTACATGAGTATAATGCCCCAGTTGACATAATCTTCGACATCCTTCCATCGAACTATTCTCAGGACGAAAAGAATGACAACCGAACCGAGGGCCACGGCCGCGAGGCCAAGCGTCCTTCCAAGGCTTATCCAGCCGACTATGGTCAAAAGCAGCACCATGCCGACGGCGTATTCGCTGAAGCTGACTTTCCCAAGCTCTTTCAAGCGCTTGGCGATGACCTCACCGGCATTGTCAACGCCGGCGACATCGATCGGGTATAGCACGGTCAAGATCATAAATCCGACAGCCAGCAGTATGAACACAAGCGGCAATACCGCCACCGTATAATCGAGAAACCCTATTGTCTCTCCGGTGGTCTCTTTAAGAATACCCATGGCAAGCGGAACCCTGGCGCCTCCCAGGAATGTCGCCACGCCGCCGACAATGCATCCCCAGGAAAGGGCATGGAAGAGAAACTTGCCGTAATTTGACTTGCCCGGGCGCAATTTAAGACTTTTGGCAAGCTCAAGCAGCATGGGAAAAAGCATCGCGGCCACGGCGTGTTCCGACATGAAGAACGAAAGCGCCGCCGCAAGAAGAAATACGCACAAAAGAAGCCTTTTCGGAGAGTAGCCGTACCTCTTTATGACGTTCAAGGCTATACGGTTCGAAAGTCCTGAGTGCATCACCGCTCCGGCCAGTATGAACGCCCCCAGGATAAAAAAAACCGCCTCATTACCGAAGAGCGAGTATGTCTCCTTCTTTGTCAATATCCCCAGGAGCGGAACGAGAATGATGGCAAAAATACTCGTAATGGCAAGCGGTATCATATTGGAAACCCAGAGGATAAGACATATCAGAAATACCGCTATCGCATTCTGGCCGGCGGCCGTAAGGCCTTCCGGTGAAGGCATTTTTATGAAGTACCAGAACAAAATGGCGAGCAGAAGAAAAAAAATGGGCCTTAGAGACTTAAGAGCGAGGATTATCCATAAGGGCCTCGTATCTATCTCAACGCTCACCAATGAACTCCCTTAACTCTGGCCTGAAGAATCGGATGGGTCCCTCGAATCCTTGACCCTGAGTTTCCTCCTCAGCGTCGAAAGGCCCCATGCCGTCTTGAGTCCTATTTTTGATTTATAGAAATTCTCGACTATGGACTTCTTTGTCCCGTCTCTTTCGTCAACAAGGCCCCTGACCTCCAGCGGGGTCGTTACCATGCTCAGGTCCCTGACCCAATTGAAATTGATCCTGTTCTTCTTTACCGCCCGGTAAAGATGCTTATATACGGGAATAATTATCTCCGTAGTAAGAGGCTCTATCCTCAAGGCCCTGCCGGTAGAAGGCCTGTAGATCGGAAGGATGGGCACGACCCCTATGCCGGTCAGGAAGTCTATTCCCATGCATGTGGACCCCGGCGGCTCAAGCCCCACTATGAGGTGAGAAGCCACGGTGCCGTTTGGGAATATTCTCGCGGCGCGCTCGAGGGCGTCCATATAACGCCTCCTGCCGATAAGTTTCTCTCTGCCGGGACAGAGAAATTCAAAAAGCTCCTTGTCGAATATCTCGAGGTTGTAAAGAACGGAATCAGCGCCAATCGCATATGTTTCATCTATCCATCGGTCTTCCTTCGGCGGAAGTGTCTCAACTGCCACAAGACAATTATGGTGTTTCTTTATCGCTTTTATGTACGGCTTGAGAAACTCTATCCCGCCGTCCGGAGCCTGGCTGAAACCCGTAGATAGGTAAATAATCCCCGAAGCGCCTTCCTTGAGAATAGCGTCTACGGTTTCCAGCACCTCTTCAACGGAATAAACCCTGCCTCCGCTGTCTTTTACGTCAAAATTACCGGCGCAGTACCTGCACTCGATACCTCTATCGAAAAAATCGCATCGCGGCGAAGGCGTTATAACCGTGTAACTTCCATGGAACGCGCTGATCTTCGAGAAAGGTATCCCCGTCGAAGTCTTGAGGCCATAATATTTAGGCCTTGGCACAAGACTTACCGGAACCGAGCCTGTCCCGTCGGTTATTATGTATCGGCCGTCTTCTTTTTTGACCGCGTAGGGCGATACTTCCGTAAACAACTCGCTGCACGCTACGTTCGCAGGAGTATTCTGCGGCAGCATTATATCTATGCCCGAGACGCCGCATGCCCATGCCTTGACAACCGGGTCCTCGATCCTGATGCCACGGAGCA
>JAKAIQ010000035.1:3915-12478 GCA_021825035.1 Deltaproteobacteria bacterium
TTTTCTTCATAGAGGCACAGCCTTACGGACAGGCTTAGGCTAAAAAAACATGAAGTCCTCGAAGCGGATTATATGAGCCGCTGGGGCCTCAATAATGGCATACCCCCTCTGAATCCGTTCGCCTGACGCAAACGCTTAAGCGCCAAGCGATCTGTCTGAGCGTTTTCAGAATGATAAGCCTTTTAAGATAAACTCGGGGGCCGCCGACAAAAGATCACACCTCGCACTTCGCCGACCTTATTTCACACGCCTCTTCAGTATAGGCTTTAAGCTCCTTTATGGTTGCCGACTCTCCACAGAGCGCGCATTCAGGGTCTTTTCTGACCCTCACCTTCCTGAAGGTCATTTTCAAGGCATCGAATATCATGAGGTGTCCTGCGAGGGTCTCCCCTACGCCCAATACCTCCTTTATGGCCTCGACGGCCTGAAGGACCCCTATGACCCCTGCGAGTGCGCCGAGGACCCCTGCCTCCTGACAACTCGGCACAAGGCCTTTCGGAGGCGGCTCCGGATAAAGGCATCTATAACATGGATACCCCTTGTGCGGCTTGAATACCGAGACCTGTCCGTCAAACCTGAACATGCTGCCTGAAACCAGAGGCTTGTTTTCGAAAAAACAGGCATCATTCACAAGGAATCTTGTCGGGAAGTTGTCGCTTCCGTCAAGCACGACATCATAATCTCGTATAATCTCACGGATATTGTCTACGGTAAGGCGGCCATGAAAGGGAACCACATTTACATCAGGGTTTAAGGCCTCAATCGATTCCTTTGCCGAAAGCACTTTAGATTTGCCTACCCTGTTGGTATTGTGGATAATCTGACGCTGGAGATTGCTAAGATCGACACAGTCGCCGTCGGCTATGCCGATGGCGCCTATTCCGGCGGCAGCAAGATAAAGGAGCGACGGCGACCCAAGACCGCCGGCACCAAGAACGAAGACCCTGCTTTTCAAAAGCTTCGCCTGTCCTTTCCCGCCTACCTCCGGAAGAATGATGTGCCTCGAATAACGCTCTATCTGCTCTTCGGTAAAATCCATAACCTCTTCTCCAATCCTCCTCAAATAATTGATATGGAGCTGAAAACCATATAAGATAGCCATTGCCAGAGGTGTAGCCGACCTTATTAGAACGCTCCTCGTCGACAGGCCCCATCTGCGATCTAATAGGGTCGTATGGCCTTACCTTTAATAAAAAGGATTAATTAATCTGTCTAACAGATGGATATTACAAGCTTTTTAAAAAGTGAACTACCCTGGGCTGAAGCCCAGGGTTTCTGTGCATGCTTTAAAAGCAATTTGCTTGCGTTTCGCCGGCCAAAAACGGTTGCACTACAGGCGGCCATTCATCTCTGGCCGGTTAATAAAAATCAAGAAGAGATTTTTATTTTTTCTTCTCTGAACGGCTCATCGTCTTCATCAAACGTCCAGCTCTTTGCCGAGACATCCTTGCCGCCGTTTACCGATACTATGACGTATGAGTATCCAGGTTGTCCCCACTCCCTGTCATACTGCGAGGGACGGTCGGGATGGTCGGGATGCGAATGATAAAATCCTAATATCTGAGTATCCTCGACCCTGCACTGCCTGTCTATCATGTTTATGTCTTTGGGGTCTATGATATATCTGTCCGAAGCCCTGTCCTTATTCTGGTTTTGTACCCGGTGCGCGGAAAATATTCTTTTTTCCTTATGCTGGCTGCCTACGAGCACTCCACAACATTCATGCGGATAAGAATCTTTTGCATGATTTATCATTTCGTCATAAACCGCCTTCGGGATGTTCAGAGCCGGCTTCAATATATTGAAAAACATCGTATTGGCGTCCTTCTCTTTCTTGAGCTTGGTATATTCATGATTCCCAGAGGCGGGTCGACAGGTACTTGTCGCCGCCGTCAGGAAATATCACGACAATAAGACCTTTCTTGAGCTTCTTTGCAACCTCCATGGCCCCCAACAGCGCCGCGCCGGAGGACTGTCCGACAAGAAGACCCTCTTCCCTTGCAAGCCTCTTTGTCATCGCGTACGACTCTTCGGTGGAAGCAGGCACCTTCTCGTCAAGTTCTTCTTCGTGGTAGATGCCTGGAACTATGGAAGACGCCATGTGCTTGAGCCCTTCCAGCCCATGAAACGCGCTCTCAGGCTCAACCGCTATAACACGAATATCCTTATTGAATTCCTTGAGCCTCCTGCCGGTACCCATGATGGTGCCGCCCGTGCCTATGCTTGCCACGAAATGCGTTATACCGCCGTCGGTCTGCTCTATTATCTCCCTGCCAGTGCCATCGAAATGGGCCTGAGGATTTGAAGGATTATTGTACTGATCGAGCTTGCAGTATTTGTTGGGATTATCGACGTACAGTTTCCAGGCAAGCCTTATGGCGCCATCGGAACCTTCGAGCGGATTTGAAAAAATAACATTTGCTCCGAAGGCATGGAGAATCTTTTTACGCTCCTCGCTTACATTTGCCGGCACAACAAGTTCGACCTTATACCCCTTAACAGCTCCTATCCATGCGTAAGCGATCCCGGTATTGCCGGACGTGGAATCGAGAATAACCTTATCTTTTGTAAGCCTTCCGCTTGCCTCAGCGTCTTCAATCATCCTTAGGGCAGCCCGGTCTTTCACAGACCCACCCGGATTGTAACCTTCGAGCTTCGCATAAATACCAACACCTGCGGACAGTTGAGATGTGATCTTACTTATACGTAGCAGGGGGGTATTACCCACGAGATCAATGACCGAACGGTTTATCCCGCGGACCGGTTCGACCCTTGCGGTCGTATCTAAAAACTTCTGCACACTCATACAGTTATCTCTCCGGACACTCGGCGCTCGCAGGCATGCGGATCATCTGCCTTTTGCGGCTATCATACAATAATACCTTAGTAAGCTTCTCAAGCTTATAATACCTTAGTAACTTTGTCAAGAATATTCTGGATTACTTTACTTGAAGTCACTGCAGAATGGCTTAACCATCCATTTAAAAACCCCGACGGGCAGGGTTTTGAATACGGCTCACCGCTTCCTGCGTATGGAACACATAAAACTCATTCTATTATGTCGAGCTCTATAGGCTCGACTTTTACACCTTTTTCTATAAAGAATTTTATGGCCTTTTCTATCTCTTCCGGCTCCCCTTCCATTTCCAGGGCCACAAGCCCGACCTTATCCGAGACGCTCGCCTGCCTGATATTGGTCGCAACCTTGAACCGTTGCCCTACCTGATACAAAAGGGGCTCCTTGACCTGCTCGTTGGGATAAGTCAGATAGACCCGCCTCTTCAAGCTCTTCCTCCGGCAATGGCTGGGATAATGGATATTTCATCATTATCCTTAAGCTCGGTATCCATGTTCTTTTTGAACCTTATGTCTTCATCGTTTAAATACAGGTTTACGAATCGCCTCAGTCTGCCGTCGGACTCGCAGATACGTTCCTTGAGTCCGGGAAAATTATCCTCAAGGTCATCTATAAGCTCTTTTATCGTCTTTCCGTCCGCGGACACCTCGTCCGAACCGTTGGTCAACTTGCGTAAAGGGGTCGGTATTCTGACCTTTATCGGCATTTTAAAACCTCCTGGTATGAATTTCTTTTTGAAGTTCTTGCGTCGGCTCTACGCATTCTTTTGGATCTTAAGCCGGAAAAAACCCTCTTCTCTCGTGACTTCGAGTATCTTGTGGCCTTCTTCCTTTATACTCTTTGGAACATTCTGGATCGGCTCGCCGCTATCGAGCGAAACCTCCAGTATCTCACCCGGCTCCATGGCATCAAGTTTGAGCTTGGTTTTAACAAAGTTTATCGGGCACAAAACCCCTCTCAGATCAAGAAAAGCGTCTGCTTTTACTTCGCTCATCGTCCCCTCTTTAGATAATTTCGGCTATGCCGGAGCCTTGGCATTATTGAATATCGGTTCCATGAAGTCGAGATAGCTCTGAAGACCCACGCGCCTGATGGTATTCCCAAGCCTCTCTCCCCTTTTCCCGTTGGCGTTGTACCATTCTATGGTCTTGCCAATGGCTTCCTCGACTTTCTCATCCGGCAGGAACTTGCAGACCTCTATGGCCTCCATCGGATGCCTGCCGTGCTTCCCTCCGATCCTTACAATGTGACCGTATCGCTTCGGTTTCCATGATTCCGTAGGACATGCCCTGATGCAGTCTCCGCAATATATGCATTTCATCGGATCGAATATGGGCTTGCCTGAATCCGGGTCCGACACTATGGCGTCTTCCTTGCATGCCTGCGCGCATATGGTGCATCCGGTGCACAGGTCTTCTTCCCATGTCGGGTCGACTACGCCCTGGAAGCCGAAGTCCATCTCTTTTGTTCTGGCGCAATCTATAGGGCAGCCCGAAAAAGACGTCTTGAATTTGTGCGGGGTAGGAGTACCGAAAAACTTCTGGTCGACCATCTCCGCCATCTTCTGGGTGTCAGTGAGGCCGTTAGGGTTGTACTCGCACCCTCCGCAAGCGGTAGGGACTCTTACCCTTGGCCCGCATGAAGCTACCTTCTGGCCGATCTTTTCGAGTTCCGCGACCAGCGCGTTGAAATCCCTGTAATCAACGTAAAGTATTTCAAGAGACTGTCTGAAGCTGAAATGGACAACGCCTTTCTTACTGTATTTTTCGGCAAGCTTTGCTATCTCAACGAGTTTCTTCGTGCTTAACCTGCCGCCAGGGCACCTGAGCCTGACGACGAAAAGGTCCTTTTGCCTTTGCTTGATGAATCCGCCTGATTTAAGGTCATTGAAATCCACCTTCTGTTCCTGCCCGGCGATGTTTACCGTTACCTTTGAACTATTGTCTTCTATTGAATGATCTGTCATCTACTTTCAGCTCTCCTTACCGTTCGCGTATGAACACAATGCAGTCGATACTTCCAGGTTCCATGTCCTATATTATCAGAAAATCATGGCGACTTTACAGCAAAAAAACGCGTTGCCGGCTTCTCTCACCATGAGGTTTATCGATCCATGGATGAGCATGCGCGCAAAACAACTATGCCTTTAGAGCGTATTCCTTGCCGGCGGACTTAATCAGATCGTCGAACTCGGAGAGCTTGGCGTTTATCACCCTGGTCTCATTGAGTTTTCCGTAAAGCGCCTCCTGGGTTTTGAGTCCGTTCCCTGTAATGGAGATGACAATTGATTCATTCCTTGGGATCCTTTTCTGATCAATGAGTTTTTTGGTCACCCCAAGAGTCACTCCCCCCGCAGTCTCGGCAAAGATACCCTCCGTCTCGGCGAGGAGCTTCATGGCGGCTATTATCTCCTCATCAGTAACGCTCTCAGCCCATCCACCGCTTTCCTTTATCACTTTTGCCGAATAATATCCATCCGCAGGATTGCCTATGGCCAGAGACTTGGCGATGGTATTTGGCCTTACGGGCCTTATAAGCTCGGTATTTTCCTTGACCGCATTGACGATCGGAGAGCAGCCCGACGCCTGTGCGCCGTAAACCCTTGTATCCAGATTTTTTACAAGGCCGAGATTGTTAAGTTCCTTGAAGGCCTTTGAAATCTTCGTTATGAGTGATCCTCCGGCCATCGGAACCACTATATGTTTCGGAAACCTCCAACCGAGCTGCTCGGCGATCTCGTAACCGAATGTCTTTGAGCCTTCGGCGTAATAAGGCCTGATATTGATATTCACGAACGCCCAGCCGTATTTGCCGGCTATCTCGCTGCAGAGCCTGTTCACCTCGTCATAAGTCCCCTTAATGCTGACGACATTTGCTCCATATACCAGAGTGCCGAGTATCTTGGTCTTCTCAAGGTCGTAGGGAATGAAAACATAGCTCTCCATGCCGCAGGCGGCCGCGTTAGCGGCTACGGAATTGGCCAGGTTTCCCGTGGAAGCGCACGCAACTATGTCAAACCCCATCTCCCTCGCCCTTGATATGGCCACCGACACTACCCTGTCCTTAAATGAGAGAGTCGGAAAGTTAACCGCGTCGTTTTTTATGTATAGCTCGCTCACCCCCAGAGCCTTTTCAAGATTCCTTGCTCTCACAAGGGGAGTAAAGCCCACTTCAGAACCTACCGATGGAGCGTTCTCAAGAGGAAGGAGCTCCTTGTAGCGCCACATTGTAGGAGGCCTTTTATCTATCGTGCCGTGGGTCAGGACTTCCCTGATCCTGTCATATTCATAGATGACTTCAAGCGGGCCAAAACACAACTCACATACGTGAAGAGGCTCTTTAGGGTATTCCTTGCCACACTCCCTGCACTTCAAACCCTTCAAATAACTCATATATTCCTCCGTTTAATTTCAGAAACCGTAAAAGCCGAAAGTTCGCAAAAAAAAACCTCTTCTATCTTTGAAGCTAAGAAGAGGCGAATACCTTTCTTATCTTCCAAGGCCGTGCAGCCTTGCTGGAATTAGCACCTGTCATACGCCATGGTACCGGTTGCTGTGGCTTCATCGGGCCAGTCCCTCTGCCACTCTGGATAAGATAAATCCAAATATTAAATTGTAATTGTTTTTATACTACATATTCAGATGCGTGTCAAGACTTTTAAATTTCGGGATAATGTATCATATCCGCGTAATCAAGGGGGCGAGGACTTCCCGAAAAAGAAACAGAAACACGGAGTTGAGCGGCATGATAAAAATTCAAATACGACTTTTAAATCCCTTTGACGGCAGGCCTAATAGAAACCGGGCAGGCCAACTGGCCTGCCCGGTTGATGTTGCGTGCTAAATGCCCTTGCGCACGTCTTAGAAATTCGCGGTAAGCATTACATACGCATAGTCCTGATCCGCCTTGTTGCCCGCGCCCACGGCGTCCTTCACGTAATCCCCCGCAAAGAAGTGCGCGTAGCCTCCCTCGATGGTAAGGGGATTGCTGTATTTGTAGGTCGCAACGAGGTCGATTTCGTTTCCGATCGACTTGTGACTGCTCGTTGTGTCCTTCTGGACAGGCAACATCCCCAGACCATTGCCTGAGTTGTTCCAATTCCAGGACCAATACCAGTTATCGCCTGCCGAAGCCTTGTTCAGGTTCCACCATGCGGTATAGAGCGTGAGCTTCTCCGTCGGCTGGATGCTCGCGTTTACGTCGTATGCAACGAGGTTCCTCCACGCGGCGAGGTCCATGATGCCGAACTTGTTGTGGTTTGTCGGGAAAAGGTTGAAGAAGGTGTGGTTTGTTCCGTCGCCTTTGCTGGTGCCTTCAGCGTAGTCATACTCGACACCGACCTTCGGCTTCCAGGTAGTGGCAAAGGTGTAATGAGCCTTTGCTGCGGCGGCCCATGAGTCGGTCTTCGCGTTGCTGGCCGTGGTGTCGGTTCCGAATTGGAACGGAACCTCGACGGTATAATCAAGACCTTCGACGGCCCCGTTCAGTCTCGCGCCGATAGTCGTAAGATTTGACAGCGGATTATAGTTACCGCCAACTACCGTTGACGGGTCTCCCGAGAAGTTCCCAGAGACGTTGAGCACGTAAATATCGAGCGTGTTGTTGGGGATCATCTTTAGAGTGGAGTAAATGCCGTAGAAATCGGTGTCATTGACTCCGAGGCCGCTTGCCGGCACCGCGCTGCTATCCAGGAACATTACGTTCGAGTCGTTCAGCTTTGACCAGAAGGCGTCTACGTTCAGCATATCCGATGCGTACATGAGCTTCAGCGCGTCAAACGACCTTGCGTTATTGCTCCAATCGAAGTTCCCGATCAGCCTCTGGTCGCCGTAAACGAGTTCCTGCCTGCCGGCCCTCACTGTCACCGGCACGCCGAACACGTTATTCACATTAAGATAGCCCTCGTGAAAGTCAACTCGATTCCCCTGAATGCCCACCGTACTCAGGTTGGGGCCGCCGTGCGGATTCAATCCTTCAGTTCCCCATATGGTAGTGTCCTGAATCGATATCTTTACCGAGGTATCGTCAGTCGCCTTGACGTTGCCAGTGAGCCTTATCCTCTGCCCCCATGAATCCTGTGCGTCCGGGGGAACGTTCTTGTTGAAATTTTCATCATCCCTCCATTCAGTCCTGAGTCTGTACTGTCCGCTGAAAGTGAAAATATCCTCCGCGTGTGCTGGGACCGCCCACGCGGCTGTTACGGTCGCCGCCAAAACCGATAATAAGATTCGTTTCATCCTCTCCTCCTCCTTGTAATTAATTAGTTAGTACTGCTGCCAGGTAAATCAAATCTTATCGTCCGCAATGCTTGAGAGCTATGAGCTGTTAACCGGCAAAACCATGCTAATGCACTATCGGCCACTAAGGCCGCACAATTTCCATATAAAGCCGGGGCTGTGCTTGGCTCCGCTTCCATGCCGCCTGAACTCGCTCGCGAGCAGACAGCATGCCGCGTCTTTCATGGAAGTATATATGAATTTGTCACAATGGCAATACTTATACACAACCTGTCATAGGCTGTCAAGCGTTTTAGCGCTCATGTTATAAAAGTTACAAAAAATATTTGGCGCGAATTAGCAATACAAATTTATGAGGCTATCAGGCTTTTTTCGGGCCATTTCTTAAGTGCAAATAGGGGCGGGTACTGCTGTGGGATTTTGTTCATTAAGACGAAGAATTTGAAGTGGCGTGAGAGCGGGTTAATCC
>JAKAIQ010000267.1 GCA_021825035.1 Deltaproteobacteria bacterium
AAGCAATTTCAGCCTTCCGGCGACGGAACGGTCAAATGGCTCGGCCTCGAGAACAAGTATTTCCTCTCGGTCATGATACCCACGGCCCCGGCAGGGGGTTTCAGCTGGACGTCGAGCGTGCCGTCGCGCGTCTCGTCGAACGTGGCGCTGGAGCTCCCGGTAAGGAACCTCGGCGCGGGCGCGGGCGCGACGTTCAGCTACGACGTCTTCTCCGGCCCCAAGGAATACGACCTGCTGGTAAAACATGACTCCGGCCTTGAAGAGGCGATCCAGTTCGGGATATTCTCGTTCATGGCCAAACCATTCCTCGTAGTCCTCAATTTCTTCGAGAAATATATCGGCAACTACGGGATCGCGATAATACTGCTCACGGTCCTCATAAAAGTCATATTCTATCCGCTGACCAAGCACAGCCTCACGTCCATGCGCAAGATGCAGAAGATGCAGCCGCAGATGGCCGCCATAAAGGAGAAGTACAAGGACGACAAGGAGAAGATGAACCGAGAGCTGATGGAGCTCTACAAGAGGCACCAGATAAACCCGGTGAGCGGCTGTCTGCCGATGATACTCCAGATACCGGTCTTCATCGCCCTTTACGAGGTCCTTTACGTCTCGATAGACCTGAGGCAGGCGCCGTTTTTCTTCTGGATAAGAGACCTCTCCGAGAAGGATCCGTATTACATATCCCCGCTCCTCATGGGCGCGACGATGTTCGTGCAGCAGAAAATGACCCCGACCTCGGCCGATCCCGCACAGGCCAAGGTGATGCTCTTCATGCCCATAATATTCACCTACATGTTCCTCAAGTTTCCGTCCGGCCTCGTCGTCTACTGGCTCGCCAACAATCTTCTCACCATAGCGCAGCAGTACTACATACAGAGGATGCCGGCCAAGGCGTAGGAGATGCTTTTCAGGATCGACCCGGCGCCGCTTGAGGGGATGTGTCCGCACGCAGGTTTCGATGCCCGCGGATTGCCGCGGGAAGGTCACAGTCCGGTTCGGAAGATGGATTTGCAGGATACCATAGCCGCGATAGCAACTCCGCCCGGCGAGGGAGGCATCGGCATAATCAGAATAAGCGGCCCGGCGGCGCGCGAAGTCGCGCTCAGGGTCTTTCGTCCGGCCGCTGCCTCCGCGGACGCCGCTGAACGCCGCCTCGTCTACGGGACGATAACCGGGCCCCGCGGAGAACCCGGCCTGGACAACGGCTTCCTCGTGCTCATGAAGGCCCCGAGGTCCTATACCGGCGAGGATGCGGCCGAGCTCCACTGCCACGGCGGCCCGCTCATCCTCAAGAGGGCGCTCGAGGCCGTGGTTAAAAACGGGGCGCGGCTTGCGGCCCCCGGCGAGTTCACGAAGAGGGCGTTCCTCAACGGCAAGCTCGACCTCGCGCAGGCCGAGGCGGTCATAGACCTCATCCGGGCAAAGACCGGCTCTGCCCTCGGCTCCGCAAGAGGCAGGATGGAAGGCCTCCTGTCGAGAAGGATAAACGGCATAAAAGAGGCTGTTCTCGGCCTGCTCGCCGGGATCGAGGCGGGCCTCGACTTTCCTGAGGACGTTTCCGGCCCTGCCGAAGAGGCCTTCATGAAGGGCGCAAACGCCGCGCGGGAGGCCCTTTCAAGGCTCGTCTCGACGTATGAGGAAGGCAGGATACTGAGGGACGGCGTGGGGGTTCTCATCCTCGGAAGGCCCAACGTCGGAAAATCGAGCCTCCTGAATTGCCTTCTCATGGAAGAGCGGGCCATAGTGACGCCGCTTCCTGGGACGACCAGGGACGTCATAGAAGATTACGCCAACATAAGGGGCATACCCGCAAGGCTCATGGACACCGCCGGACTGAGGGAGTCGGACGATCCGGTCGAGTCGATCGGGGTGCGGGCCGCGCGAGAGAGGATAAAATCAGCAGGACTGATACTCTTTGTCATAGACGGCTCCGTCTATGAAAAAAATCCTTCGGCGCGCGGGGAGGACAGGGCGCTCCTCGAAGAGTTCAAGGACAGGCCGGTCATAATTGTGGCCAACAAGGACGACCTTGCAGGCAAGGATGAACGGGATGCCGTGAAAAAGGAATTCGACGGCCATCGCATCGAGTTCATCTCGGCCCTTTGCTCGACGGGCCTGGAAAGGCTCCGGGACGCCATATATGAAAAGGCCGTCGGCCACAGCCGGCTCCACGAGCGGGAGTCCGGGGAGATAGTGGCCACGCTCAGGCACAGGGTATGCCTTGAAAAGGCGCTCGAAGGGATAGAGAGGGCGGCGGACGCCTTTAAACAGGGGCTTCCCGCCGAGATCGTCGCCGCGGACCTGAGATACGCCCTCGACAGGCTCGGCGAGATAACGGGCGAGACCACGACCGAGGATATCTTAGAGAAGATATTTTCAGGGTTCTGCATAGGCAAGTGACGCCTTTACCGGGCCTTCGCGATATAGTAAAATAATGGGAGTTTGTTTTGAGCGGACAGGCCGCCGGAGTCCGCCGGAATCAAGCCCGCCGTTCAACCGTTTGTCAAAAATAAAATCCTGGATGGGGACATGAACAGCATAAGAAACATAGCGATAATAGCGCACGTAGACCACGGCAAGACGACCCTTGTGGACGCCATGCTCAGGCAGGCCGGGATATTCCGCGCCAACGAAAAGGTTCAGGAAAGGGTCATGGACAATATCGACCTTGAGCGGGAGCGCGGCATAACCATAATGGCCAAGAATACCGCGGTCGAA
>JAKAIQ010000036.1 GCA_021825035.1 Deltaproteobacteria bacterium
CAACCCCATAAATATCAAGTCGCCGTATCAACAGCAACGACAGTGATACAAACGTCACCATCTCTATGAACTTGAGCCTGAATATCTCTATTTGCCTGTTTGCGTAAAAATAACTCTCCAACGGCGTAAAAAAAATCCCCCCTATGAAGGCTACCAGCAGTATCCTGAAAACGTTGACCGTTTCTAAAAACCTTGCTCCAAAAAAAAGAAGAATGAGAGGTTTTGATAGAAAAAAAGACGGCACAACGAGCACGAACAAAAGCGGCAGAAACCTGACCTGTGACCTCATTATCCTCGACAGGAACTGCTTGCCTTCCTGGCCCGCAGCCTCTTTTATAGCAACGTTTGTTATAGAGTTTGTAATAAGCGGAAATACTAGGACCAGGGTGCTGGCAGCGGCATATACACCCAGTTTCGCGCTCCCGAGATACTTTAGTATTATCAGGCTGTCAGCGCGCATAGTGATGATTATAAATACGTTGGCAAGCCCTACATGTGTAATGATGTTTTTCAGGGTGGCCTTTGCATCCGGGTCGTCGAACATACTGAATTTAAGGTCTTTTCTGAAAGAATATACGACAAGCAGACACATAAAAATACTTGCAGCGGCATACCCGTACAAAAACGACACATAACTTGCCATCAGCTTAAGCCAGTAAACCAGAATGATGCCGAATAGCATAATAAATGCGAGCCTGAACACGCTGTTGAGGATGCTGAACGTATTATACCTGTCCCATTCACTCCTTGCCTGCGCGAGTATTAAGACATAACGAAATATTATATAAGTCCACGTAGCGACAAAAATGACGACCGCCTCTGTTATAGTAAGGCTGTAGAAAAGGGCGACGGCATAAATGGCTGCGACAAGCAAGGGGCTGGAAAAGATAACCATGAACGCGAATGCCCTGTTTGTGGCAAAAAGGGCATTGTCGCCCGCCTTGTCTTTGAACCTGTTATGGATGACCACGGACGCGTTGCTGAAGCCGAGGTCAAGGATGGTCGAGAGGATTATTACGAGCGAAAAAACGAAATTTATCTTGCCGTAATTACCGATGGATAAAAATCTTGCAAGAAAGACGCTCAACAAAAAGCCCAGACCGGCGCCAGCCATATTGCCAAGAAAAACTTTGATGATGGCTTTCTTCATCTCAAATCCGATGCAGTAGGCGCATTGAAGAGGACATGACGATTAAACCGCATGACCGTTCCGCCCGTTATTTGCCGTCTTTAAATCCGCCATATATTGAAGAAAGAAGGCTGCGCATATGGCGATAAGAACGGAAGCCGAGGTAGATACCGCCACTATCATAGCCCTTCGGGGCTTTGCTTTTCTTTCAGGCACTTTAGCGGCGTCGAGCACCTGGACCGCCGGCGTGTCTTTAGCCTCCTGTATGCGCGCCATTTCATACTGCCTGGAGAGAAGCTCGAACAGGGTCTGCTGTATCTTGATGTCCCTTACGAGTCTTGCGTACTGAAGGCTGACGTCCGGAAGCCTGCTCGTGGGTATGAATATCCCGTTGCGGCGCGACCCTCGCCGCCCTTCCTCGAGCTCCCTGAGCTTACTTTTTAGCTCCTTCACCTCGGTTTTCAGAAGTTCGACCCGCGGATTCGTAGGCGCGGAGTAGGAGAGGGCGGTCTGCAGTTCGATTTCCCTGGCAATGAGCCGGCCCTTGAGCGACCCTATAGCCTCGACAATGGCTTTTGACTGTTCATCCAGCTTTACCGCGCCGTTCTCCTTCTGAAATTTCCTCAACTCTTCTTCAAGCCGCCCGAGTTTGTCTTTCGTTTCCGAAAGCCGCTGCTCGACGAAAATCCTCGTCCTTTTCCCCTCGGTCATCGAACGGTTCTGGACCACCGTGTCCAGCTCCTCCACAAAGGCATTCGCCATCCTGGCCGCCTCGACAGGTTCCCTGTCCTCTACCGTGATGGAGACGATATCCTCTTTCGATTTTTCTATCGTTACCATTTCGCTCAGGATGCGCCTTGCGTCTTCTATTGCGGATACGCCGAACTTCTTTTTGAGGTGGAATTTATCGATGATAGGGTCCCTTACCGAGTCGCTCTTGAGAATGCCTATCCATACCGTGGCCGGAGAAGCGGCGCCGAGGCCCAGAGAACCGGCTGCGCCTCCGAGAAGCGCTCCGGCGGCTCCCGACATCATGGAGGCTGCCGTCCTCATCGAGTCGTTATTGGCTTCGGGCGGCATCAGGCTCACCGTGGCGTCGTACTTTTTTGGTAAAAGAAGGCTTGTCACGACCGAACAAACAAACGCGGCGGCGACGATAAGCCCGATGAGCTTTTTCCGCCTGACGAGTACGGACCAGTATATAAGAAGGTTTATTTCTTCGCCGGAATCTTTCATGACCTTATCCATCGGAACCCCGGCAAACCGGGAAAATCCGCCTGCGCTATCTTTTTTCCTTCAGAATGCTTATTATCCGACGCACGCACTGCCGTCGCCGTAAGGGTTGGCGCCTGAAGTCATTTCCATGTATACGGACTTATCATTCAGTATCTCCGCGGCGCTCCTCGATATCTCATCCGCTGATGTGCCGACAAGCCTTCTGTTGATCTCTTCGGGATGCGGGTTGTATTTATCGTCCGTCCGGAGGCCGGCTTCCACGTGTGCGACGGGTATTTTATGGTAAAAAGCCGCGAGGGCCGAAGCGAAAGCGGTTGTGGTGTCGCCCTGGACTATTACAACGTCCGGAGATTCCCCCGACAAGACCTTCTTGAACGCCGATACCATTTTTGAAGTCAAATCCGTGATACCCTGCGAATCCCTCATAAGGCTCAGCTTATAGTCCGGGATAATGGAAAAAGTCTTGAGAGCCTTGGCAACCATCTCCCTGAGCTGACCAGTCGAACAGACCTTGAGCCTGAAGAAACCGTCCAGCTCAATCTTTTTTATGAGAGGAGCGAGCTTTATCGCTTCGGGCCTTGTGCCGACTATTATGAGTATCTTTATTGGCTTCATGGATGGCTTTTCGGGGCAAAAAAGGCCTTATTGCATAGCGGCGGATCGCGCCGCTTATTGGGTTACAGAATCTGAACCAAAACCCCGGCCGTTACCGCTATCTGGAAAATTACCTGGGAAATATCCTTGAAATTCCTGAGCCACGCCTCCTTATCTATCTTTTCCGGCACCACGACTGTATCGCCTGCGTCGAGCTTCGAGTTCATGAAGCGTGTTCCGCCCAAAAACCCGTTCGACGATTTTTTGCTTATGGCCGTGCCATCGACCTTGAGGACGAATATCTCGTCTTCGTTTGCGTCCTCAGTGGCCCCTCCGGCCTTGTCGATATAATCGGCCACGGTCATTTTGGGGGCGTAGACGAACGCGTTCGGATTGTATACCGAGCCCATTACCTGCACCTGAACGGGTTTTTTCGGAATAAGAAGCTCATCGCCGTTTTCGAGCGGTATGTTGAACTCTGAAGCCTTGAATTTCCGAAAGTCGACGATATTCAATGCGATTCTTCCCTTGGCCTTCACGGACTTGAGTTTTTCAATGAGCGCCTTTTTCTGCTCGATGCTCATCTTCTGTTGCGCGGCCTCATCGGGAGAAATGGTGGTCTGCAGACTCCGGGATGATTCGGAAAGGAACTCGTGCTCAAGCCTGTCTATCGACTCTTCGAGCTGTTTTTGCTGAAGCGCCTTGACCGATTCCCTCGTAAAAACGGCGCCCTTTGGATACGCCTCGTCCGTAAATCCGCCGGCCCGCTCTATCAGAGAGGAAAGAAGCTCGCCCTTCGCGATGGCATATGTGCCGGGGAATCTCACCTGTCCGTCGATCTTCACGATCCTGTATACCTTCCATTCCGGCACGCTTTTCACGAATAGGTAATCATTTTGCTGAAGCGGAATGTTTTCTTTAGGGTCTCCGGCAAGCGCTTTTTTGAGATCAATAACTATCTTTTCCGTTACGGGGCCATTTTTAGTGATGTTGACCCTTGTAAGCTCGGCCTTGTCGGTCAGGGCATAGTACTGGAGCCCTCCGGCCAGATGGATAAGGTCCTTGATGGTCATCCCGTCGCTTATTCCGTAGTTCCCTTCTCTCAAGACTGCGCCAGACAATTTCACTATGCGCTGGTCGTCGACAACCAGGAATATCTTGACGAGATCCCCGGGCTCGACTTTTATGTCGGCCGGCTTGACTCCGTCAAGAGCGGATTCAAAAACCGTCTGACGATTGTTGTTTACGATCCTGTCGATCTGAAGGCGCCCCTTGAAGGCGATATCCTCGAAACCGCCGGCCAGGCCGATCAGGTCTTGCATCGTCTTCTCATTTTTAAGCTCATAGATGGCCGGCACCTTCACCCCTCCGGATATTCCGGCAAGCGGGCCGACCGGAGGGACGAACACGACGTCTTCCGGCATGAGGCGGATATCCTTCGACTTGTCGCCTCTCAAAAGAAAGTCGTATATGTCGAAATGAACCACAGTGGTTCCGTTGCGTTTTACCTGTATGTCTCTCATCGAGCCGAATTTGCTCGGCCCGCCCGATGCAAATAGCGCGTTTATGATCGTTGAAAGCGAAGAAAGCGTATAACTGCCCGGCCTGTAGACGTTCCCGACCACGAACACCCTTATCGTGCGGAGCTTGCCCATGCTCACGCTCATCTTGACTTCCGACGGCTTATAGTACCTGCTGAGCTCCTTTTCAAGGAAGGCCTTGCACTCTGCGAAACTAAGGCCTGCTATGCGCAAAACTCCGATATCCGGGATGACTATTGTGCCGTCCCTTTCTATCGGGAGGGTAAAATCCGCGTTCAATTTACCCCATAGCACCAGCCTTATCTCATCGCCGGGCCCAAGGAGATAATCCGGGCCGACCGGTATCGCCTCGACCGGAGCGAACGTGGCGGGGACCTCCCTGAACATGTCATAACCGAACTGCTTTATGTCCATGTCGTTGCCCTGGGCGTAGATCTCGAAAGAAGAAGGGATATCGGAGATGGAGCGGTAGGTCAACTCCGGGTTACCCTGCGTCTTACGGAGATTGCCTCCATTCAAGAGGCGCCGCTGCGCGGACTGGATGGAAGCCATCCGGCTTGTCGGCGAATTTGGGAATCCCTGTGAAGAGTCTTGATTTGGCGCTGGGCCTGTTTCCGAGCCGGCGTTTTCACTCCCGCTCCCCTGCACCGTCATGATGGACAGCTGGTCGGTATTGTCAACGGCATATGACGGTTTGACGGAAAGGAAAAGGAAGAATGCGACAAAGGATATTAGAATCAAATTCAGGCTGTGACATCCCGGCTGCCGGATCATGAATAAACCTTGATGATATAGCGTGTGTTCGCGCTCTTCCAAAAAAAAGAAAGGCGTCCTCTAAGATGCAACCGTTATCTGTAACATGAATACCCGCCGTAGTCAAATTTATTTCATCAACGAAAATGCATCGCGGGCGCAATCTCCTGCGGAGCCGGGTCGGACGAGCCGGTTTAAAAAGTCCCGGCGCCGTACAGGCTCGAATCTACATTGAGCCTCGCGAAATGCCGCGGCTCCATAAACCCCTGGAAATGGCATTCTTGCATCTGGAGGGTTTCCGTGGTTCTTCGGTGGGATTGTTCGATCTTCAGAACCTGCCTATGCCCGGCTTCAAAAAAATCACTTCCCTTCTCCGCCGACTACTATCTCAGGTATCCTCAAAGTAGGCTGCGCGTCGGATACCGGCACGCCCTGCCCGTCCTTTCCGCAGGTTCCTATGCCGAAGCCGAGGTCGCTTCCGACCATGTCTATGCCCTTAAGCACCTCCGGGCCGTTGCCCGTAAGGGTGGCGCCCCGCACCGGAGGCCCTATCTCCCCGCCTTCGATGAGGTATCCTTCCGAGACCTCGAACACAAAGTCCCCGTTTACGGTATTTACCTGCCCTCCCCCCATCTTCCTGACGAAAAGGCCCCTGTCGAGGGACTTTATTATCTCCTTCGGGTCGGTATTGCCCGGGGCTATCATCGTATTCGTCATCCTCGGTATCGGCCTGTGGTGGTAGGACTCCCTCCTGCCGTTTCCGGTAGACCTGCATCCCGCCTTCATGGCGCTTAATCTGTCATACATGTAGCTCTTTAATACCCCGTTTTCCACCAGCACGGTCTTTTCAGCCGGCGCGCCTTCGTCGTCATGGAAGAAAGACCCTCTTTTGTACGGGATCGTCGCGTCGTCAAGGACCGTTATGAGAGGGGAAGCTACGCTCTCTCCGAGTTTTCCTGAATATACGGAGAGGTTCTGAAGCGCGAGATCGGCTTCGAGGCCGTGGCCCACGGCCTCGTGTATCATCGTTCCTCCAGCCTCGCTCGAAAGGACGACACTCATCTTCCCTCCCGGCACCCTCCTGGCGTCCAGCATCATTATAGCCCTTCTAACGGCCGTCTCCGCCACCGCCTCAGGCGGCGTATCGTCGAAAATCTCAAGGCCCATCGCGCCTCCGAGGGGCTCGTAGCCGGTCTGCACGTTGTCGCCTTCCTGCGATACGGCGTTGCAGATGAATATCACTCCCACCCTGTCTTCTTCGACCCACTCGCCGAGGGAATTTACCATGGCAAGTCTCCTCGTGCCGTCGCCGTAAACGACCCTTACCTGCCTGATCCTTTTGTCCATCTTCCACGCGGTGGCGTTGGCCTTGTTCACAAGCCTTATCTTCTCTTCCAGAGGGGAAATGACTGGGAGTTTTTTTATATCGAAGCCAGGGGCGATCTCTTTTTTTACCGGGCCGATATCGCCCGCCATGCCGCCTTTCCTCACGCCCATGGCTACAACCGACGCCACTTCGAGAAGGCCCCGCTCCGTGACGTCGTTCGTATAGGCGTAATATGTCTTCAAGTCGGAAATTACTCTTATACCGCAGCCCCTGTCACGGCCGGTTATGACCTTCTCGATCCTGTTCTCCTCGCATACTATGGATGTATTGAACGTATCCTCGAAATAGACGTCGGCGAACTCCCCTCCGTTTTTGAGAGCCTCCCTCAAGACCTTGAACGGATCGAATCCCAAAAGCCCCATAGGTATCCCTTTCTCTTTTTTATATATCAGGCTCGTCCGGACGCCTTCGGCTCGAACTTCAGGCAATCAAGCCCGGACGAACTGCGGACGACTATCGAAGGCATTCCCCTGCTCTTGAAATTGAGGGCCTTGCAGCCTTTAGGGAAATGCCCGTCCCATGTGACATAAAAATGCCTGCACGTTCCGCAATCCGTCCTGAAAGTATCCGGCATCTTCCTAAACGTCATATTTGAGGAGTCTATAAAGCTCTTCCCGCGTCTGCATCTTTCCGAGGAGCCCCTTCTGCGTGCCCTTTTCCTTAAGCTCGGTCAGGGCCGCCTCCATCGACTTCATCGCCACCCTGAAGCATGTCATAGGGAAAAGGACTATTGAATAATTCATCTGCCCGAACTCGTCAAGCGTCATATAAGGGGTTCTTCCGAACTCGGTCATGTTCGCGAGAAGCGGGGCCTTAACCTCGTCGGAGAATCTTCGGAACTCGTCCTTGCCTTCGAGGGCCTCAGGGAATATCACGTCAGCCCCGGCATCCCTGTAAATCTTCGCGCGTTTTATCGCCCCTTCCATCCCTTCAACGGCCCTGGCGTCCGTCCTGGCGATAATAAGAAATTCGCCGTTCTCCCTGGCTGACGCCGCGGCATCGAGCTTCTTCGCAAAATCCTTCGCCGGGATGACCCTTTTACCCGGAAGATGTCCGCAGCGCTTCGGAAACTCCTGGTCTTCTATCTGGATCGCCCCCGCGCCAAGCCCCTCGAATATCCTTACCGTCCCTTTGACCTCAGGTATGCCTCCGAATCCGGTATCGACATCGACTATGGCCGGGATATTTACCGACCTTATGATATATGATGAAAACCTGGCGGCCTCATCCATCGAAAGAAGCCCGGTATCCGGAAGGCCCGCTGAATTCGAGAGGCCTGCGCCGGAGATATAAAGGGCCTTAAAGCCTCCCTTTTCGATTAGCATGGCGGCAGCGGCGTTAAACGCGCCGGGGGCGGCATGAGTCCCTTCTCCTATGAGCGTCCTCATGCTTGCTGGCATCATTTTCCCCTTAAGACCTCAAGTATCCCCTCGACGTCTTTGTGGGCGTCGAGGTTCCATAAGAGATCGAGCGTTTTATCGAGCCGGCTGTCCGAAAAAGAAGGTCCGGCAAGGCTCCTGAACTTCTCTTCGAGCTCGCTGTCGGCAAGGGAGTCTCTTGGATGGCCTTTTGGATACATTACCTCCCTTACAAGGGTCTCGCCGGACTTGAGCGTCACCTCTACCCTGTTAGGCATGGCCTCCGGGTATAATTTGTCCAGTTCCGGGTCAACAAAGACCTTTATCTTGGAAACGAGATCCAGGAGTCCGCCATCGGAAAGCCTCTCCTCAGAAAATGTAGCGAGGTCGATATTCCCGTCGAAGAGCGCCGCCCCGACGCAAAAAGGGAGGCTGTGGTCAGCGGTCTCGCGAGTCGCCGGTTTCCACCTCTCGCTTCCAGAGCCGATTATCTCGAAGGCGGCCCTGAAAGTGTATACGGCGACCGACTCTATAGAGGAGACATCCTCTATCTCCCTTGAAAGCTCCATGGCCGCGCCTATGGCGCTCTGGGCGTGGTATTCGGCCGGAAAGTATTTTATACAGGTATCGAGTATCTTGAATGCAACTCCCTTCTCTCCGCCGAAGTCACCGAGCTTTAAAGGCCCGGAGATGAGCCTCATGAAGCCGAACTCTCCCTCGAAGATGGGGGCAGGCCCGGTCATGCCGGCCTTCGCGAGCATGGCCGCGAAAATGGCGTTACGCGCGGCGTTGGCGAACGCGCACCCCTTCCACATCGAAAGCTCCCCTGAGCGCGTCTGCCGGAGCGCCGGGGACGCAACACCCGCTATCCCAAGGGCATTAACCGCCTCATCACTCGTAAGACCCATGAGCATGGAAGCCGCAAGCGTACTCGAGAACGCTCCGTACGTAACGTGGTCAAACCCCCTTGCCCGGAGGGAGGCGGCATCGCAGAGCCTGCACTGCACCTCGTATGCGGCGACGGTTGCGGCTATGAGGTCTTTGCCGCTTCTGCCCGAGGCTTGCGCCGCTGCAAGCGCGGCCGGTATGTTGTCCGAAGGGTGCGCGGGCTCAAGCGACAGGTACGTGTCGTTATAATCGAGGTAGCGGACCATTATCCCGTTCATGAAGGCGGCAAAGTCAGGCGTCGTCCTTATATAATCCCCGATGACGCCCGCCGGCCCTGAGCCCGCCGAAGGAGCAAGAAGCCTTGCGGCCTTTGCGGGAGGACATTCGGCCGCGCCAAGGGCGCAACCCACGGCGTCGATGAAACGCCTTTTCGCCTCATGGACCGCGTCATCGGGAAGGGATTCGAACCTCAGGGACAACCCGTAATCGGCAAGCCTGCCGGCTATCGTCTTTTCCATAATGGTTTGCTAAGACACCTTGCGGTTTTATTCCTTGTTTCAGAGAAACTATAGCTTATAAAGCCTTTGTGGGCAAGGTCTTTGAGGCTCGCATCCATTCTTCGAGGCAAACGCCGTCTAAAAACCATCGTAGGCGCCGAGGCCTGACCGAAGAGATAGACCTTGACAAACTCAGGTTTATCCTCTATAGCATGGACATGAATAACGCCCCATACGCCGACAGATCCGAGGCTGGAAAAGCGCTCGCCGAAGAACTCGCCGGGCTTTCAGGCGAGCGGCCTGTTGTAGTGGGTCTGCCGAGAGGCGGGGTAGTTGTCGCAGCCGAAATTGCAAGAAGGCTTGAATGCGACCTTGACGTCATCATCGCGGGAAAACTGCGGGCCCCTTATAATCCTGAGCTCGCCATCGGGGCCGTCACCGAGGACGGCCATGCGTACCTGAACAGATCCATCGTCAGGGATCTCAGGATCAAGGACGATTATATCGAAGGGGAGAAAAAAGACCGGCTCAAAACCATCTCTGAACGTCTCGCCCTCTACAGAAAGATCAAGAAAAAGGTCCATCTGAAGGACAGGACGGTAATCATAGCCGATGACGGCATTGCCACCGGCTCGACGATGATATCGGCGATCCAGGCCGCCAGCGCCGAAGGCGCAAAAAAGATAATCGTCGCCATCCCCGGGGGGCCGCATGACACGGTCGAGCTTATAAAAAAGATGCCGGAGGTGAGCGCCGTCATCTGCCCGGTTACGCCCCTTGACTTCTACGCGGTAAGCCAGCTCTACATGAAGTTCGATCAGGTCGAGGACCAAAAGGTGGTAAGAATTCTAAAAGAGTTCGCCGGGCCGTGACGGAAAGCGCACGGTCATTTGACCGACTTTATGAATTCGCTTATAAGCGCGCGGTCTGCCTGTGGAAGGTCCTCAAAAAAAACCGCCATCCCCGGATGCGAGACCTGCCTCTTGAAGGGATCGTTCGGGTTGGCAATGATGTTCAGTTCCTTGTTTATCGAGATGCTGTAAAGAACGCGCGCCTTTGTCCGCATGGTTTTCACTCCCGGGACATCGAAGACAAGCTCGCAACAGGTCTGCGCCTGAAGAGGGTTGATCGTTACGATGAACATGCCGTCTCTGCTCAGATGGGATGAAACGCTTTTTATCGTCTTATCCCCTGCCCTCAGTTCAAGGGGTATGCCGACCTGCACCCTCGGATTCCTCTTTACCACCCTATCGTAGAAAAGGGCTCTGTTTATGAGGAAGTAAAGGTCTTCCTGCGGCGTGTCCTTTCTTATAATACCCATCAGGCCTTTATCCCTCAGGGCAGACACATCGCCGTCGTCGAGCCCGATGCCGGTAAAGATGAGGAAAGGCAGAGATGCGGCGGGCTGTTCCAGGCCATCCAGGCCTTCTTTCGACAGAACTTCCACGATAGAGATTTCCCTTGAGCCGTCCGGTTGAGTAACGCAATCGCCATCCACCGGATCGAAGCCGCAGTCTTCCAGGATCTTCCTGAAAGGCCCGATAAAGAAAGGCGACCCCCCTTTAAGACGCACGCGCTGTTTCATGCCTATCCCTGAAAAGTTATCTTATTCATCTTTATTGCGGCCATGGCGGCCCTGTGCTGCCTTGCGGCAAAGTCCCTAATGGTCATGCCGGCCGAGTTCCTCCGTATCTCGTCGGAAGCCGTCTTCCTGGAGAAGAATATCCTTCCGCCCTGGTATATTATGGTCTCAACCGAGGGGTTCATCCCGCCCTGCGCCTCGGTCTGCACATGAAATACCGCCCCCATGTGGCTAACGTCGTCGTTAAAGCCGAAGACCTCCTGCGGCGGAGGCTGCGCAGGCGAGCGCGGCGAAGAAGCCTGCGAAGCCCCGCTTTCGCCTGACGCCTTGCCCGTGGCAGTAAGATTGGCCACTATCATCTCCATGTCCCGGCGGGCATCCACGGCGGCATCATCGAGCATGAAGGGGCGCATCTTCCTCGCGGCCGATTTTATCGAGGGCCTGGAAAATATGGCCCCAACGAACTCCGTATCGAGGCTCAAGAACGCGCCGGCAGCCGACCTGAAAGCGTCGACTACCTTCAGGTCCTCGTGAGAGGCGGCCATGTTGAGAAGGATCCTCGGCCTGAAACTCTTTATCTCGGAGAGCGCCCGTTCGGCGCTTCTTCTGTCTTCACGGCTCAACCGCTCGCAAAGGTCTGAAAAAGTTCTTACGCTGTTCTTGCCATGCGCATCCGTCGCCTCTTTTATCGCGTCCGATACGAGCGGATTGTCCGAAAAGAGCCTCAGGAGCCGCCTGTAGACGAAGCTCTTGAGGAAGATGTAGGCATTCTGTATGGCGGCAGGCTCCGGTACGAGCACCACTATTCCCTCGTTGGATATCGCAAAGAAATCCAGAGTATTGTAGGATGAGCCGGCACCGAGATCGACTATGATATGTTCGGCGTCGAGTTTTTTGATGTGTGCGATGAGCTTTTGCTTCTGGGCGAAGGCCGGGTTCGCTATCCCAAGGAACTCCCCTCCTCCGCTTATGAGGCGAAGGCCTCTTACGCCGGTGTCTATGGCGGCCTCTTCAAGCGCCGAGAACCGTCCTTTGAGGAAATCCTCGAGGCTCCTGGAAGGATATTTTATGCCGAAGTAGGTGTGAAGATTGGCCCCTCCGAGGTCAGCGTCAACAAGCATGACCTCCCTGCCCATCCCGGCGAGGGCGCAACCCATGTTGGCCGTAATGACGCTCTTGCCTACGCCGCCTTTACCGCCGCCCACCGACCATATGGTTTTGTGACCTGACATCGGAGTCAAAATACCCTATTTCTGCGGACTTTGTCAACGCATAAAGCCCGCTTCGGCCCGGCTTCAATCGCAGTGACACGGCCCCGTGGTTATGATAATCTATGCGGAACAGCGGGCTT
>JAKAIQ010000268.1 GCA_021825035.1 Deltaproteobacteria bacterium
TTATTTTCCTGGCGGATGGATATAAGGCTTGTCCTGCGTGCAAGTTCGGCGATTACTTCTTGCGTGCCGTCCGTGGACCCATCATCGACGATAACAAGCTCTTTTTCCGGGTAGCTCTGACATAAAACGCTCTCTACGGTTTCCCTTAAAAAGCGCTCGGCGTTATAAGCCGCTATGACTATGCTGACCTTTTCCATAAAAGTTTTATATTATAAAACTTTAACGAGCGGAAGAAAAGCGGAATACTTTCCCTGTGCCTTTTTTTATGGGTTTTAAAATATTTATCCGGAAAAAGGTCTCTAAACGTTTAAGGCCCGTCTTTTTAAAAAGGTAAAGGCTTATGGCAGAACGGTACGGTTTTAACTTCACGCGCATTAATCTAAAAGAAAATTTATAAGGCTTTGAATGCCTTATGAGAATTTTTTTATAGAAAAAATCCACGAAGTCAATAATCTCTGCCCCCGAAGAATCTTCCAAATTAATTATTTTCTTGTTCAAGGAGAGAGCCTTATCGGCCATTTTTTTATTCGGATTATTGTCCAATGCATCGAAAACTATTACGTCATGCAAGCGAAAAGCAAAGACTGACCTGAGAAATCTATTCCTTAAAATATCAATAGGGTAACCGTAATTTTCTTGAAATTTCTTGAAATTCTTGGATATTTTATAATTTAACGGGATATACAGGACTTTGGGCGTCCTGATCTCAAACAAATGGTTGGGAGGATGCCCGGTTATAACGGCGTATTTCTTTTCCCTGAACGTATCGTCGATTACCTGGAGAAGGTCGGCCGCTACCCTCTTTATGTCATAATGTCCCCTTACGTATTCAAAGGCCGCCGCTTTTATGGAAGACATCAGTCCTGGATTCTCTATAAGCCTTTTTATTCCCTGATACCAGCCTTCGTCCGTGTTTTCGACCAGTATGCCGGTTTCTCCATCCTTTATGCAGTCGGAATAAACGTCGACATCTGAATAGACGCCGGCTATGCCGCAGGCGCCATAGTCCCTGAATTTTGTATTCGTTTTGGAGCGGTGGAATTTATCGTCTTTCAAGGGGGCAAGCCCTATGTCAAAGCCGCCCGAACAAAGGCGCCTGATGTATGTATCATAATCCGTTATGGGCATGAAATGGACGCCGGGTATTTCTTTGAACTCTTCCGGGACGTAGCCCCAGAAGTGCATCTCGACCTGCCCGGAATATTCCTCCAGTATCTTACTAATAGCCGGGATGAAAAGACCGGAGAGTATATCCTTTTTATATCTTGATGTTGCATATACAACCCTTATCCTTCCATGCCCCTCTTGGTTTTCGAGTCCTTCCAGCAACGAGAAGTCGAGTCCCGGAACCATTTTAACGGAGTTTTTGTTAAGGTTCCCCACCCTTTCCATCATGAGGCTGGAATACAACAATACCCTGTCTGCTTCCAAGATAAAGCGTTCGTGCGCTCTGAGCCGCACCGGGTCCAGGGCGCCTATCTCGGATTGGGCCAACTCGAAGAAATTATCGTCCACGGCAAATATTACGGGCTTTCCGGTCAGTTTTGCAAAGTACAGCAGCTTCAACATGGCGGGAGTCGAAGTCCTGAAAAAAAGGACGGCGTCGTGCCCGAAGACATCGTGTATAGTGGCGTCTTTTTCCTTTACTACCGAGTAAGTAAGGGCGCCTGAGCCTTTAAGGACTTCAAGAGGCTGGCGGAGGTTTATAACGAAAGGGGCGTCGAAATCCGGGGTTATGCATAGCAGTTTCTTCCTCATCACCACCTGGCTTGACTGAAATGGAATTCATGCTCAAAATCCATGAATGCCTTGTGAGCGAAATACTTATGATGGTCCTTCCCTCTCGTTAGTTCTAATTCTATGTTTTTTATTGCTCTTTCATCCAAAAAGCCCCGGAGCCTGTCCAGGCAGAAGCCTTGAAACTTCCTGTTACCGTATTTCAGCGCTATCTTATACCCGGATATGCTCATCTGCCTTGCCTCGAAATCCGAATCTCTCTCTTTTGCGTTGACCACATGGGAAAAAAGCGCTTCGGGGACTGTATAGCATCCGTAGCCGATCAGCCTTGCCCTCCAAGAGATGTCAACGTCCTCCATATACATGAAGAAAAGTTCATCGAACCCTTTGAGCTCCTCGAATACCTTCTTCGGGAACATCAGGCAGCAGCCGGAACACCACGCGGTAATGCCCGTCACCGGATCATAAACCTTAGGGTGCTCCGCAGGGAACTGCCTCGCCTCGAAGATCCCCCGGTCATTGTTTTTTTCCGCAAAGGATACCATCCTGCCCAACATCTCCCTGTGCGGTATCCCGTCAGGATTTACACAGATATAATAATCAAAGTCCGCCTCCTGTTTTGCAAGGCTGAATATCTTGTTATGTCCGGCGCCGAAGCCGACGTTCTCCGAGCTGACATAAGATATATTCCCGGCAATATCAGGCAAATTTGTTTCCGCCATATTTTTTATGGATTTTAATTGACGACCGTAGTCATTATCAAGGATAAAAATGCTAATTTCAATATTCCTGTCCGGAGCGAAGTACTGCCGCGAAAAAATTGTGAGGTTCTTAAGCAAAAGCTCCAGGTTGCTCCTGTATATTATTATTCCGACTATTATCCTCATTTTATCCCCGCTTCCGGTCTTTGGATTGAAAGGCGTCCACAGTGGATGGCTGAAACTT
>JAKAIQ010000269.1 GCA_021825035.1 Deltaproteobacteria bacterium
TTTTTTCATAAAGATAGTCATAGCCGGGATATTCTTCGGGCTATGCTCGTTCGCCCTTGCCGAGACCTTTACGTACGGGAAAAAGCTCGCCCTTAAAAGCAATCTCCCGATAGAGGTCAAAAGCCTCATAGCCGGGGCCATACTCGCCGCGCTCGCGCTCCTCGTGTCCACGCATCCTCTCGGGCTCGGCCTCAATGTCATGGAGGCCTCGATAAACGGCGCTCCAACGCCGTGGTACGACTTCCTATTAAAGATATTATTTACCGGAATAACCCTGAGCTTCGGCGGAACGGGCGGCAAGGTGACCCCCATGGTCTTCATAGGCGCGACCGCCGGAAGCACGGCCGCCAGGGTGCTCGGCGTAGACCCCTCCGTGCTTTCAGCCATCGGCTTCGTAAGCCTCCTTGCCGGGTGTTCGAACACGCCGATAGCCGCAAGCATAATGGCTGTCGAGCTTTTCGGCCCGGCCATCGCGCCGTACGCCGCCATCTCGGCCATCATCAGCTTCATAATAACCGGCCACAGGAGCGTCTATCCGTCTCAGCAGCTCGCGGTAAAGAAATCGGCCTCTATCGACGTCGAGCTCGGCAAGGAGCTTGCGGCCATAAAACCGAAATTCGCGCCAAGGGAAAAGAGCATGCTCGCAACCCTGAAAATTCTCTGGCAGGTCGTCTGGAAGAAAAAAAGGAGCGCCGATTGATGCGGTCGCGGGCCGTGTCGCCAAGTATCAGGCACGCCTTCATGGGATTGAGGTGGCCGGAGGACAGGGAGAAGGCCAGGCGTATGCAGGCCTCTCTCGCAAAAAGGCTCGTCATAAGGCCTCTTGAAAAGACCCCTTCGCACATAGCCGGGGTTGACGCGGCATTTCTGGATGATAAGATCATATGTGTCGCGTGCCTTTACGGATTCCCGGAGCTCGTTCTCGTCGAGGAAAGCCACGTGGTAAGGGAGGCAAAGTTCCCGTACATACCCGGGATGCTTTCATTCAGGGAAGGACCGGCGATAATAGAGTGCATCGAGCGGCTAAAGACCCGTCCCGACCTCGTTATCTTCGACGGCCAGGGGATAGCGCACCCTCTCAGGCTCGGCATCGCCGCATGCGTGGGCATGATGCTCGACATACCATCCATAGGTTGCGCCAAGTCGAGGCTCGTCGGCGAGCACGATGAGCCGAGAAAGAAAAAGGGCAGTTCGACCCCGCTCGTTCACAGGGGGAGCATCGTTGGCGCCGTTCTGAGGACGCGGACAGGGGTAAAGCCCGTCTTCGTATCGCCGGGACACAGGATAGATGTCCGGGGCTCCATCGACATGATAATGCGCTCCTGCGGAAGATACAGGCTGCCGGAGCCGGTCAGAAGGGCGGATATGCTATCAAAAAGAATAAAGAGGCTGTTAACTGAAGAATCCTGAGCATTCGGCATCGGCAGGGGGTGGACAAAACCGCACCCATGATGGTATGTAATCTTTTCAGGGTTAATTCCCTGCAAGGAGGCTCCATCTCCGGCATGAAATATCGGGTTCAGGGTACAACCCTGAACCCGCAAAAAAGGCAGGCAACCAGTCTTTAAAAATTCCCATGGGTTAGGGGTGAATCGCGCGTAAGGATGGAGGCCGTAGCGCAGGGAACCCCTAACCCGAAGTGCGCAGTAGCGCGCAAAAAGCCCTGTCAGCACGGCACAGGCAGTCGGGTCTTTAATCTTTTCAGCGTCGATTTCCCTGCCGAGCAAGCCGAGGCTTGCCGCAGGGAATGTTCATTGATACTTTTTTAACCTGAGAGGTTTGAATGGCGAACGTTCTTATTCTTATCGACAACAACTACGAGGACATGGAGGCGCTATACCCGTATTACAGGTTGCTCGAGGCCGGCCATTCAGTGACAATCGCGGGTTCGACAAAAGGGACATACGCCGGCAAGCACGGCTACCCGATAGAGGCAGGCAAATCCGCCTCCGAGATAGACATCAAAAGATTCGATGCGCTCATAATCCCCGGAGGCCAGGCCCCTGACCGGATGAGGACAAAGCCGGAGATGGTCAAGCTCGTAAAGGAGGCCTTCAAGCGGGGGCTGGTCGTGGCCGCGATTTGCCACGGCCCGCAGATGCTCATAGAGGCTGATGCAATCAAGGGCAAAAAGGCCACATGTTACATTTCGGTCAAGACGGACCTTAAAAACGCCGGGGCCATTTATGAAGACTCTCCGGTTGTAACGGACGGAAACCTCGTCACCTCGCGCCATCCGGGCGATCTGCCGGATTTTTGCCGCACCATCATCAAGATGCTAAATTAGAGGCTTTGAGGTTAAAAACGTTGCATTATCCATAAGATGACAAAGCGTGCATTATCTAATCCACAAATTTGTCCAATCTTTTCAGGGTCGATCCCACCGGCTGCCGAGGCTTCATTATAAAAGTCTCCCTACCCCGCGGCCTATCGCGCGGAGGTTCATTAAATCCATGATGAAATATCGGGTTCAGGGTACAACCCTGAACCCGCAAAAAAGGCAGGCAACCAGTCTTTAAAAATTCCCATGGGTTAGGGGTGAATCGCGCGTAAGGATGGAGGCCGGGCGAGCGAGCCGGGGCGGAAAGACGCGAGCAGCATCTATGCGAGCGTCATCGGCGGCGAGCGAGGAGGATGGAGGCCGTAGCGCAGGGAACCCCTAACCCGAAGCGCGT
>JAKAIQ010000270.1 GCA_021825035.1 Deltaproteobacteria bacterium
GAGCGGCCGTGAGATAGAACGTATGGTCAAGGGCCTTCCCTCCGAGGTAAAGGCCTATGAGGTCATTCCCGACGAGATACCTGTCATAAAGGCAAAGCTTATCGAATATGCGGATGTTTTAAAGCTCGATCTTATCGTCACTACCGGCGGTACGGGCGTGACCCCCAGGGACGTAACGCCGGAGGCCACGAAGTCCGTCATAGACAGGGAACTTCCCGGCATGGCCGAGGCCATGCGAGCCGAAAGCCTTAAAATGACCCCTAACGCCATGATCTCAAGGGCGATCTGCGGTATAAGAAAAGAATCCCTCATTATAAATCTCCCCGGAAGCCCCAGGGCAGTAAGGGAAAATCTTGCCGTTGTCTTGCCGGCCATTTGCCACGCCGTGGAAAAGATCAAGGGCAGTCCTTCAGAATGCGCCGTTCCCTGATTCCAGAGCGTCTTTCCCGCGATAGAGCCATTCAATCGAAGATATTTTTTACGACAAAAAGTAAATTTTCCTTCCGCTCGCCGAGGCGCCTCATGGTGTAAGGCAGCCAGTTCTTCCCGTAAGGCACGTAGACTCGTACGGCGTAGCCATCGTGCGCAAGCTTCCTTTGAAGCGTCCTTTTTATCCCGAGAAGCATCTGGAATTCAAACCTGTCCTTCGGGATGTTTTTTTCATTCGCGAACCTCATCGCTTCATTTATGAGTTTTTCGTCGTGCGTTGCTATGGCCGGCCTTGTACCGCCAAGAAGCAGTTTCTTCATGAGAGATTCGTAATTCCTGTCCACGTCCGACTTTTTCTCAAAAGCTATCTCCGGCGGCTCCCTGTACGCCCCTTTTACCAGGCGAACGCTAATGCCTTCATTTATGAGCAGGTTTGCGTCCTTCTCGCTCCTTAAAAGATAACTCTGGATGGCAACGCCTATATTCGGATAAAGACGGTTGAGCTTAAGGACCGTGTCTATGGTATCCGGGGTATATGCAGACCCTTCCATGTCGAACCGGACAAAGTTTTTGAGGGAGAGGGCCTTTTTTATTATGGCCTCGGCGTTTTTACGCGCTAGTTCCCCGGAGATGTCGAGCCCAAGGTGGGTCAGCTTGAGTGATATGGTGGAATTTACGCCTGCTTCATCTATATCGTCAAGAAGGCTTAGATATTCCTTTACGGTTTCATCGGTCTCGGATGCGTCCTTGACGTTCTCTCCGAGGTTATCTATTGTAGCCGATATTCCCTGGCTATTGAGCCTTTTTGCGGTAAAGATTGCGTCTTTTCTCGTCTCGCCGGCTATATACCTTCTGGCGAAAAAAGATAGGATGCTCACGCTGTCCTTTTGAGAAAATCACGTATTATTCGGGTGAGTTTAGGGGGGCCGAGTTCCTCAACCTCATAGGTTATCCTTATGACCGGTTTTCTTATTTTAATTATATCCGCAAGGTTCACCGGAGTGGCTACAAGGACGGCGTCGCATGGGGTTCTCTCCACTGTCTCTTCAAGCTCACGGATCTGTTCGATCGAATAGCCGGTTGCAGGCAGAACGTTTCTAATATGAGGGTATTTGACGAGAGTATCCTTGATGGTTCCGACCGCGTACGGATGCGGATCGACCGGCGTCGCCATAAGCATCCGCGCCGCTATTATGCCCGCGCCGTAAGTCATGCCGCCGTGCGTCAGGGTGGGCCCGTCTTCTATCACGAGGACTTTCTTGCCGGAAAGATTCTCACCGCCCGCTGCCCTTACCACGGAAGCGGTTTCTACGACCGAGGCTGAAAGGTTCGCTTCTTTAATATTTTTTTTGACTGTTTCGATGTCTTCGGGCCGGGCGCTATCGGCTTTGTTTATGATGACGCAATCCGCCCTGCGGAGGTTAGCCTCTCCGGGGAAATATCTTAGCTCATGTCCGGGGCGCAACGGGTCTACTACGACAAGCTCGAGGTCAGGTTTTATGAAGGGCAGATCGTTATTGCCTCCGTCCCAGATGATGACGTCGGCTTCCTTTTCAGCTTCTTTCAATATCTCCCCATAGTCTACGCCGGCGTAGACGGTTATCCCGGCGTTGACAAGCGGCTCGTACTCCTCCCTTTCCTCTATCGTGCAGCCGGCGGCCTCTATGTCTCCGGGTGTTGAGAACCTCTGCACCTTTTCGCTGAGAAGATCCCCGTAAGGCATCGGATGCCGTATGGCGACAGTGGCCTTACCCATAGCCATAATCGTCTTTGCGACAAACCTCGTAACCCCGCTCTTGCCGCAGCCTGTCCTGACCGCGCACACGGAGATTACCGGCTTTGCCGCCTTGAGCATTGTTTTTTCAGCGCCCAAAAGCAAAAAGTCGGCGTTTAGAGCGACGCACAGGGAGGCCCGATGCATAACGAGCTCATGCGATACATCGCTGTATGAAAACACCACCTCGTCGATCTCTCCGGATATGATAAGCTCCGAAAGCCTTTCTTCCGGATAGATCGGTATGCCTTTTGGATAGAGCGGGCCCGCGAGTTCGGCAGGATACGCTCTGTCGGATATGAATGGTATCTGGGCCGCGGTAAAAGCTACGACCTCATAGTCGGGATTTCCCCTGAAGTAAATATTGAAGTTGTGAAAGTCGCGGCCCGCGGCTCCCATTATTATCACTTTTTTTTTCATATACGAAGCGTATGGATGTGTCATTGACAGGATAAATGAAGAGTAGATCG
>JAKAIQ010000037.1 GCA_021825035.1 Deltaproteobacteria bacterium
CGCCCTTTTTTTATCTTCACGCCGAGAATCCGTCTACGGTTACCTTTGTCGTCACAAAAGACCATACCTACGTCATGCCCGTAACGTTGCTCCTTTTTGCCGGATTTTTTTTTGGCGCAGCCTTCGCGGTATTGAATTCATTACTGATAGACGCCAGAAGGGCGATAAGAGAGATGCGGGCGAACCGAGAGAAAAAGCTCCTCGCCCTGGCCGTTGAAAATTACACTAAAGGGATGGATGCCTTCATGAAGGGCGACACCGCCGAGGCGAGAGGTCTCATCGAAAAGGCTCTTAAGGCAAATTCTGCCGACGTCGGGATGATCATAAGCCTTTCGGAGACATTTGCGAGGGAGAACAGACCCAAGGAGGCCCTGAGGGTGTTGGAGAACGGGGCCGTATCCAACCCGCACTCGGTAGGGATTCTCATGGCGATCGCACGATGCGCCGCAGATTCAGGGGATTCTGTAAGGGCGGCAAGGGCATATGAGGAGGTTCTGCGGCTCGATCCCAAAAACCCGCATGTCCTTAAAAGACTCCGTGAACTCAGAATAAAGGAGCAGGCATGGAATGAAGCGGCCGGTCTCCAGAGGAAGATAGTCGACTGCGAGCAGGATGAGACTCTGCGTAAAAAGGAAAGCAAGCTCCTGACCGGCCTTCTCTTCGAGGCCGCCAGAGGGCTCCTTGACGAAGGCAAGCTCAATGAATCGGTTGCGAAGGTCAAAGAAGTCCTCAAAAACGACAAGTCCTTCGTGCCCGCGCACCTGCTTCTCGGCGAGACGCTGTACAGGCAGGGTAATGTGAAAAACGCGGTCAAAGTCTGGGAAAAGGCTCATAGCAGACATCCTAATTCCGAATCTCTTTTCTTGAGACTTGAAGACGCTTATATAAAGGAATCCGTCCCGGAGAAGATCCTTGAGAAGTATAAAAGGGAGATAATGTCACGCCCGAACAACACTAACCTGAGGCTTCTCCTGGCCAGGCTTTATTTAAGGCTCGAGATGGTGGACGCCGCCATAGAGGAACTTGAGAGGCTCCGACTGGATGGCGAGGATACCTTCTACCCACAGATACTTCTCGGTGAAGCGTACCTGAGGCGCAAACAGGGCGGTAAAGCGGCTTTTCTCTATCACAGGGCATTAAGCCTCGGAAGTGAATTCATACCGCCGTTCACGTGCCTGAACTGCGGACAAAATTCCAAGTCATGGGAACCGAGATGCCGGTCTTGCGGCGAATGGGATACGCTTGCTATGGGTAACGCTGTCTCAAAAGCATCGCCTGCCCGCGCTTAAAATGCCGTTTTGTTTCAACGCCAAGCACATCCCATAAAATAAGGAGAACTTAAGAGTGACGCCGGTCTGTCTCATAGTCATGGACGGGTGGGGTATAAACCCGGATAAGGAAGGCAATGCAACGGTCCTTGCCAGAACTCCTAATCTTGCCAAGCTGTATAAAAAATATCCTGTAACCTCGATTGATACCTCCGGACTTTCGGTTGGCCTTCCTGAAGGGCAGATGGGAAATTCCGAAGTCGGGCACCTTACGATGGGCGCCGGGCGCATCATGTATCAGGAGCTTACAAGAATAGGAAAGTCGATTGAAAGCGGGGAATTCTTCAAAAATCCTGTATTGAACGGGCTTATCGACGACATCAGGGAAAAGGGTACGGCGCTCCACCTGATGGGCCTTCTCTCGGACGGAGGCGTTCACAGCCATATAAACCATCTTTTCTCCCTGATCGAAGCGGCTAAGAAAAAAGGCGTTGGCGAGGTTTTCATCCATGCGTTCATGGATGGCAGGGACACCCCTCCCTCAAGCGGGAAAGGATACATGGAAAGGCTTGTAAGTTATTTGAAAGGCGCGGGTCTCGGCTCGGTTGCGACTGTTTCCGGCAGGTTCTACGCAATGGACAGGGACAACAGGTGGGAGAGGATTAAAAAGGCGTACGATGCCATTGTAAAAGGAGAAGGGTTGAAGGCGAAAGACCCGGTTGAGGCCATAGAGGCCGCTTACGGCAACGATGAAACCGATGAGTTTGTCACCCCTACGGTCGTAATCGATAAAAATGGGGCGCCGAGGACTGTCAGGGCAGGGGATGGCATGATTTTCTTTAACTTCAGGGCTGACAGGGCGAGGGAGATAACGAAGGCCTTTGTGAATAATGACTTTGACGGGTTCGAGCGTGGTGATCGGATGCGATTGACCGGTTTCGTCTGCATGACGCAATATGACGTTAAATTAAGTCTTCCGGTACTCTTCAAGCCCCAGAGCCTTGTTAACATACTCGCCGACATATTAAGCGCGAAAAAACTCCGTCAGTTCAGGGTGAGTGAAACGGAGAAGTACGCTCATGTAACCTTTTTCTTTAATGGCGGCAGGGAAGAGCCGTATCCAGGGGAAGATAGGCTTCTTATTCCTTCGGCAAAGGACGTTCCGACCTATGACAAAAAACCGGAGATGCGAGCAATTGAAATAGCGTCCGCCGCTGTCGAGAAGATAAATTCCGGGGGTTATTCTTTTATCCTGATGAACTTCGCCAACGGCGACATGGTAGGGCATACCGGCGTTCTTGAAGCCGCGATAAAGGCGTGCGAGACCGTAGACAGGGCTGTGGGGATGGTGACTGAAGCCGCCCTGATGCGCGGTTGGGCGGTCTTAATAACATCGGATCATGGCAATGCCGAGATGATGATAGACGGAACTACCCATTTCCCGCACACTGCACACACTACCAATCCGGTGCCGCTGATACTTGTCGATGACAGAGAAAAGGGGATCAAGCTAAGAGCAGGGGGAGGACTTGAGGACGTGGCCCCGACGGTATTGAAGATAATGGGTATCGAGAAACCCGCGGAGATGACCGGAACGCCTATTTTTTGAGGGCCTTCGCCTAACCGGGGTTTGGCGTTTCATCTGATAAAATAAGTGTTTTTTGGCATTAAGGCTTGTCTACGAGCCTGATGCCCGCATGGTAGCAGCACCAGAGGCTTTCCATGTTATTGTCGAATGTTTTCTCGCCGGCGTGACGAAAGTCTATCCTTACCATGCTTGCCCCGCCAGGTATGGTCGAATTCATCTCCGCAACCACTCGTCCCGTACCCCATTCAGGATGCCGGAGATGTATTACGACTTCCCCTACGGAAAGAAATAATTTTCTGATTTCCCTGTGCATAGAGCTGCGCGGCTACTTTTAAATATCCTCTTTTTGCATGCTTCGGTCAAGAAGAATTTCGATTACCTTTGGCGCGATTTTTTCATGGATGGAAACCATGGCGCCGAATCTGCTTTCATGCGACTTGGTTGCGAAGGTTCGGCTGGGCTATCGATTAATGGCATACTTACCTGTGGATGTTGCGCCTTTTGCCGCGCTCGTTCGCATTGTTTCATGACAATTTGAAAATAATGAGATATAATAACGCTAAACAAAATCGGAGCCGATCCGGCGTTTAATATGCCAGGATAAAGACATGCGGCCCGAAAATGGAGATCCATAAAATATGGATATGTCCATGATAGGGTGTCTTCCGGATGTTTTGCCTTTCCGCATGCGGCTACAAACGCGCTCTTCGAGGTGGCGGATGCCAGAGGGACAGGGGCTTCGTCCAGGTTGGGCAGAAACATCGAATGATAAGCCCGGACCGGCAAGCGAGATATTTAGGCGTATTTCCAGAAAGGGGCCTATAACGTTCGCTGAGTTCATGGATGTGGCGCTCTACTGGCGAGATGGAGGATATTATACCTCTTCGCGCAACATATGGGGCAGGGGGGGGGACTACATAACGAGCGTCGACGTAAGCCCCGTTTTTTCGAGACTCCTTGCCAGAGAGATTCATGAGATGTGGCTTATCCTCGGCAGACCCTCTGATTTCGACCTTATCGAACCAGGGGCCGGGCGCGGTTGGTTGTCCAAAGGTATCCTTTCGGCTGCAAAAGACCATTACCCAGACCTTTACCCGTCGCTCAGGGTCAGTCTCATCGAAAAAAATCGATTTTTAAGAGAGTTTCGCGCTGAACGGACAACATGGTATTCAGATATGACGGAGATTGAAGGCCCTCTTGTCGGCTGTATCATATCGAACGAACTGATCGACAGCTTCCCGGTCCACAGGGTCGAATGCAGAGATGGGATCAAGGAGGTCTATGTCAATTCCGACGCGCATTCCTTTCGTGAAGTATACGGGCGCCCGTCCAGTCCTCGGATTGAAGAGTATTTCAGAAAGGTGGGCATAACCCTCGTGGAAGGGCAGAAGTGCGAGGTGAATCTCGATGCGGCGAGATGGATCCATGCGGCGACTGCATTGTTGGAGCGGGGGTTTGTCATAACTATCGACTATGGGCTCCCGGCGCGCGAGCTTTTCGCCCCGGAAAGGAAAGACGGAACGCTTCTATGCCACTTCAGGCACTCCGTAAACTGCGACCCATTTGCCAACATCGGCATGCAGGACATAACCGCGCATGTGGATTTTACAACGATTGTCGCCGAAGGCAGACGGTCAGGTCTTGAGCTTACCGGGTTTACTACCCAGAAGAACTTCCTTCTCGGCCTTGGAATACTCGATGAGCTTGCAGGTCCTGCGTCAGGCATAGAGGCGTGCGATAAAATAAGGCACAACCAGGCTATAAAGGAGCTTATCATGCCAGACGGCATGGGGGATGCCTTCAAGGTGTTGGTGCAGCATAAAGGCGTTGAGAAGCGCGATCTCATTGGTTTTTCGTTCAAGGACATGAGCAGGTGTCTTTTTTAGAGCGGCCTTGTATTATTCTGGATTATGTGTTAATTGTACGTGCAGTATTCAACGATCCGTAGATCCGGGAATCCGTCGGAGACGCACGTCCGTCTGCCGGCGGCCTTATAATTAAGTTTAATCCAGGGGGAAGTATGGCGGAAGAGAAGAAAGACAGGGAAGAAAAAGGCAAGAAGGCGGAAAAAGAAAAGAAACACGTCTGCTCCATATGCGGCAGGCCTTCTGAGACCGTCATATGCCACGCCTGCGAGGACAGGATCAGGGGCGAGGCGCTTGAGCACAAACACGAGGTCGACAAGGCGGGAAGGACAGATTCCGGGAGGAGATAGTTTGTTGAAGTCTTTTTAGGGTCGATGCCGCCTTGAGGCATTGTTTTTTGTTGAGCGGGTTACCCGATGGCTTTAAATGAATGGGTGCGGCTCAAAAGATGGTCCTGCGAAGTTCGCATGGTCCATTGCCGTAATTCCGGCTGAACCGCAGAAATATTCATAACGATATCAATGGAATTCAATGAGCGGAGGAGATATGCCAGGGAAAAAAAACCTGATCCGGGAACTGAGCATAGCTTACAATACCGAGATAGCCGGTTATATGTTCTATTCCGCTGCCGCGGAAATGGTCGAGGACAGGAGGGGAAAGAATCTTTTTAGTCATCTCGCCAATGAGGAATTCGACCACATAAGAGTCATCTCGCGGATATCGGAAGGCCTTAGAAGCGGATCCGAACCCATAGCATACGATCTCGCTCTGAAGGAAAGCGCTCTGAAGGAAAAAGGCGCGCCTATATTTCCTAAAGAGAACGAACTGATAAAAAGGCTCACGACCAATCAAACCGATCTCAACGCAGTTAAGATAGGGATTGAAAGCGAAGAGGCGGCGGTGGATTTCTATTCCAATCTTCTCAAGGACGCAAATAGCCCGGAAGAGAAGGTTTTTCTTACGAAGATACTCGAGATGGAGAAAGGACATCTGAAGATGTTGAGGTGGGAGAGCGAATCATTAATAAAGACCGGCTTCTGGAGCGGTTACATGGAATACAGCGTTGAGAAGGAGATAGATTAGATGCATGACGCCATAGTTGTCGGGCTTGGCCCCGCCGGTTCAGCGGCTGCCTATACGCTGGCGTCCCGCGGCCTCGATGTGATCGCATTCGATAAGGAGACATTTCCACGATACAAGTCCTGCGGCGGCTGCATCTCGACAAAGATCGAACGGATTCTCGATTTCGATATATCAAGGGTTTATGAGGATACAGTCTACGGCGCGACCTTCACGTATAAGTCCGGAAGGACAACCGACATCATGTCTGACCGCCCGGTCGGGCACAATGTCATGCGAGACCGGTTTGACGCGTTGCTCGTCTCGAAGGCCGGGGAGGCTGGCTCCAAAATAGTCGAAGGATGCAGAATAACGGAGCTTCGCGATGAAGGTTCGCACGTCGTGGCTAAGTGCGGCACAGGGCAAACTTACCGGGCCAGGTTTCTTGTCGGCGCAGACGGGTCATCAGGGTTGGTGGGCAGAGAAGTCTTCGGGCTCAATCCGAGGGAATGCGCCGTATCCGTAACGGCTGAGATCCCGTACAGGAAAGAAGAGCTTAATGTCTCCGGCAGGCTTTTCATAGACTTCGGGAGCATCCCCTTCGGATACGGATGGATATTCCCCAAGAAAAATTTTTTATCCGTCGGCATGGCGGGAGATGCCGCAAAGGTCGGAGGCAGGGTAAAGGATTACTTCAACGCCTTCGTGTCGTCACATGAGGTGCTAAAAGGCCTTAAAATAAAAGAGAAGATAGGCTGGACCGTGCCGATATTCTATAATGGCGCGGCTCCGTCGGTAAAGGGAAGGGTAATACTTGCCGGCGACACCGGACACCTCGTTGACCCATTTATCGGGGAAGGCATATATTACGCCATAAGGACCGGCGAGGCCGCTGCCAATACCGTTGCGGAATGCGTGGATATGGGCAAGAGTGACCTGGGCGCATACCAGGAATGGCTCTCGAAAGAGATATATCCTGAGTTCAGGGCGGCCGAGAAACTCTCCGATCTTGTCTACAACCATCCGAGGCTCTGGTACAGCATACTTGAAAAAGATCCGCTCGTAATGCATAAGTTCTACGACGTCATCAGGGGAGAGGACAACTGCGACTCATTCTATAACAGTATCTATCAATCGGTGACTTCCAGGCCGTGGAAAATTCTCCGGAGATGGGTCGAGAGTAAGTTTTTAGCTTCATGAGGCGAGTTTTTTATCTTCCGGGGCGGGATCGTCATCACGAGAGGTCAGTGGTTCGGAGGTGTTTTTAGGGGGCGCACATCTTGGCGCTGCAGGACAACTTATTAAGAGGGTAGGTGAAACAGATGGAGGGGACGAAGGGCGATGTCGGTTGAATGGAGCCGGGCTTTTTCGACCGGCGTGGAATGGCAGGACAACCATCATAAAGAGCTTTTGAAAAAGATCGACAATCTCCTTGATGCCATGAATGTCGGCATGGGCAGGGACGAGGTGATGAGATTGTTCAAATTCATGGATGATTATTTCGTCTTTCACTTTGAGGCCGAAGAAAATGCCATGGAGAGGTTGCGTTATCCGGACGTTGACGCCCATGTTAATGAGCACCGGGGATTTATCAAGGAGATAACGAGGCTTGAGGACGAATGCCGCGAATCCGTCTCCGTTGCTACGGTTGTAAAGACTCAGAGCATGGTTGTGGATTGGCTTATAAAGCATATCGGCAAATCGGACAAGGCGCTCGGAGCCTTTATAGTCGAAAAACGAACCTGAGAAGGGTTCAGGCATGAAAAATAGACTTCTGCACATAATTCCCGTTTTTTTTCTTGTCGTTGGAAGTCCTCTCCTATCATCCGCAAAGACGGTTACAAGAGCCTCCTACTGGATAAACAGACTCGATAATCCGGACGCCGTTGTGCTTACGTCTCTGGAGATCGGCGCTCTCAACAGGACAATCCTTGAAAAAACGGATCAGATGGCCGACATCGCAAGCTTGCCTCCGGCCGTATCACATGAGCAATTGATCGAGTACCTTCTTTATGACCCAATTCCAGATGTCACAAGGTTCGATTTACACGGGAAAAGGATTAAAAAAGAATTCTTCGCGAAACTATACCGGAACATGAACCTTGGGGAGGTGCGGGAATCAAACGAAGTCAAGTTCGCCGTGGTGGTGAGACGGGCGGACATAAGGGCTTTTCCGACTGACGAGCCTGTTCTTAAATGGCCTGGCAGCCTCGAATTCGATACCGTCCAGTACTCCAGCGTATATCCGCCTGAACGGGTAGCTCTACTCCATACGAGCAGAGACGGCCGGTGGGGGTTTTTCCAGACCGGGACTGTAAGGGGTTGGATGCGTCTCGATAACGTGGCCTTCGAGGAGCGGGAAAAGGCCGATGTGGCGGCAGGCAAGCCTCTTGTGGTAACAGGCAGTCATGTAAACGTTTATTCCGATAGAAAGCTTGAGAAACTGCTTGCGAGACTTCCGATGGGGGATGCGCTTCAGCTCAGAAGGGAAAAGGGTGTTTCTTCCCCGTGGGTGGTCAAATTTCCAGAAAAAGCCGGGGATAGCCTTAAATGGGTGAATGGCTACGTTGATGCTCACGCTGACGCTCGCGTTGGATTCCTCCCGTACACTAAAAGAAACGTTCTTACCCAGGCCTTTAAGATGCTTGGAGAAAAGTACGGATGGGGCGGCAAGAACGGAAGGCGCGATTGTTCTGAATTTGTTAAAGATATTTTCGCCTCGATGGGCATAAAACTTCCGCGGAACTCTCATGAGCAATCTTCAGTGGGAGTGATCCTGGCGCAAAAGGCCGGTTCCGGTTCAGGCACGGAGATAGCGGGTGCGCTCAAGGAGGCCGAGCCTGGGATAACGCTATTGGGCCTTGACAGGCACATCATGCTCTATATAGGGTCAAAGAACGGGGAGCCATATGTGATTCATCAGTTTGTCGGCTACAGAACGGGTAAGAGGTTCAGGATGGTAAACAGGGTCGCGGTCACGTCATTAAGCCCGGGTGGCCGTTCCAAAAGGGGGTCGTTTAAAAGCCGTATCAGAAGCGTCATTGAGGTTATCGTCCCGGCGGGCGCCAAGGCGCCGGATCAGAATCGTCCAGCGTAGCCGTCTCACGCCGATTTTCGAGCCAGTCCCGGATAGAATTCGCTCCCGAACCGGGTGTGGAAAGTCCTTGTTTTTATGTAATAATCTTTCTTAATGATTCTTTTGTATAGTGCGGATACAAAGCCGTTTTTATCCTGCCGCCTTGCGATACCGTCAATATTTTCCTCGGTTCGGGCTGTTCGTCGCAATGCCGGTCCGGATGACCCTGCAAGATTTTGGGAGACCCGGTGCGGCGCATAAAAACGGAATCCGTGTAATCCTTTTCTTTTGACAAATCTGCGTCAATTACCTTAGAATATAATATTGCGGTCAATATAAATCACGGGAAGTGCGGCGTTCCGCTTTTTTGTTTAATAATTCTGCGTCTTTAGAGCGCAAGAAGGTTAAAGTGATAAACAGGCAAAGGATAAGGAATTTTTCGATCATCGCTCATATAGACCACGGAAAATCGACGCTTTCGGACAGACTCCTCGAATATACCGGAGCGATAAGCAAAAGAGAGATGGTAAACCAGTTTCTCGACAAGATGGAACTTGAGCGCGAAAGAGGCATTACCATCAAGGCTCAGACAGCGAGGCTTACGTATAAGGCGGATGACGGGGAAGTCTATATCCTTAATCTCATAGATACGCCGGGACACGTGGACTTCAGCTATGAGGTCAGCAGATCGCTTTCAGCGTGCGAAGGGGCTGTGTTGATAGTGGACGCCTCTCAGGGCGTGGAGGCTCAGACCCTTGCCCATTTTTATACGGCGGTCGATGTCGGGCTCGAGATCGTTCCGGTCCTGAACAAGATAGACCTGCCGCAGGCAGAACCGGACAGAATAAAGGCCGAGATAGAAGAAGTTCTTGGTCTTGACGCAACGGATGCGGTGCTTGCGAGCGCAAAGGAAGGGATAGGGATAAAGGAGACTCTTGAAGCCATTATAAAGCGCATACCTCCGCCACAGGGTGAAATCGGCAAACCTCTTAAGGCCCTTGTTTTCGATAGCTGGTATGACACGTACCAGGGGGTCGTAGTGCAGATAAGGGTCATGGACGGCCTGATCAGAAAGGGTATGAAGATAAAGTTCTTCGCCACCGGAAAGGTCTTTGAAGTGGACAAGGTGGGTGTTTTTTCGCCGCATCCGGCGGAGGTCGAAGAACTCGGCGTGGGCGAGGTCGGTTTTGTGATAGCCGGCATAAAAGAAGTAAGGGACACGAAGGTCGGAGATACGGTGACCGATGCCGCTAATCCGGCTGGTAGTCCGCTTCCCGGCTATAAGGCCGCGAAGTCGATGGTCTTCAGCGGGCTTTATCCGGTAGATTCATCCCAGTACGAGAATCTTAAGGAGGCGGTGATAAAGCTCCGCCTCAACGATTCGTCCTTTACTTTCGAGCCGGAGACTTCCCTGGCCCTCGGATTTGGATTCCGGTGTGGCTTTCTCGGTCTTTTTCACATGGAGATAATCCAGGAAAGGCTGGAGCGTGAATACGGCCTTGCTCTTATAACCACGGCGCCGACAGTCGCGTACAGAGTCACAAAAACCGATGGCGCGGTGCTCCTCATAGACAACCCGACGAACCTGCCTTCGCCGCAGTATATAGAAATGATAGAAGAGCCTTTCATTCAGGCTACGATCCATATGCCGTCGGAGTTTCTCGGCAGCATACTCGGGCTTTGCGAGGCCAAGAGGGGGGTTCAGAGGGACATAAAATACTTAAGCCAGTCGAGGGTGATGCTTGTATACGAGATCCCCTTGAATGAAGTCGTGCTCGATTTTTATGACAAGTTGAAGACCCTTACCAAAGGGTACGCCTCCATGGATTATGAATATCTGGACTTCAGGAAGTCGGATTTAGTAAAGCTCGATATTCTGATAAATGGAGAAGGGGTTGACGCTCTGGCCCTTATTGTGCCGAGGGAGAGGGCGTACATGAGGGGCAAGGAACTTGCGGAGAAGATGAGGGACATAATCCCGAGGCAGATGTTCGAGGTTGTGATCCAGGCGGCGATAGGAAGCAGGGTCATAGCCAGGGAGACTATAAAGGCCCTCCGTAAAAATGTAACGGCGAAGTGTTACGGCGGAGACATAACCAGGAAAAGGAAGCTCCTCGAGAAGCAGAAAGAGGGAAAGAAAAGAATGAAACAGGTCGGAAGAGTCGAGCTGCCGCAAGAGGCGTTTCTCGCCGTGCTCAAGGTGAGTTAAGCTCTTCATAATAAAACAATCATGGAGAAAGAAGCGTTGGAAACGGCAAAAAAGTCGGCGGAACATGTTGCCAGAAAATCACAGGTAAGGGAAATAGCAGAGGCCATTGTAATAGCCCTCGTGCTCGCCTTGATAATAAGGACTTTCGTGGTGCAGGCCTTCAAAATCCCCTCAGGTTCCATGGAGGACACGTTGCTTATCGGCGACCATATCATCGTAAGCAAGTTCGCGTATGGATTGCAGGTGCCGAAAGTTGACGATATAAACCTCTTTGGGGTAAATATTCCATTCCTTGAGACGAGGCTTATCAGGACATGGGGAAGCATTCACAGGGGGGATGTGATAGTATTCCGCTTTCCCGGAGACAGGTCCAAGGATTACATAAAGCGCGTGATTGGATTGCCCGGCGACAAAGTGGAATTGAGGGACAGGGTAATATATGTCAACGGTGAGAAATGGAATGATCCTCACGGGATATACAAAGGAAGACTCTTTGGGGAGGACCCGGAGAAGACCGTGAATTTCGGGCCCTATACCGTGCCGGATGGTTTTGTTTTCTGTATGGGAGACAATAGGGACCGGAGCTACGATTCGAGGTACTGGGGGCCGGTGCCGATTTATGATATAAAAGGTAAAGCCGAGATAATATATTGGTCATGGGACAAGGATAACCACTGGGTAAGGTTCGGAAGGATCGGCAAGATCATACATTAGGCTTGTCCCGCCACTCTGCACAGGCGCAGCAGGGCTCTAAAACCTTCAAAATTTTTCGTTGAAGGTTTTTTTGATTGATGTTATAAGGCTCGTAATTCAGGTTCCGGAGAAGCGACGGCCACTGGACGTCAGGAGGGCAAGCTATAGGGGCGTCAAGAGCCTCTATTATGAAGCCAGCTTTAAGGCGGCTCAGGATTAACGTCAAAAATACATGCTCGGCCTTGTAGATAAATTCATAAGGTACATGACGGTTGAGAAGAACGCCTCCATAAATACGAGGCTCGGTT
>JAKAIQ010000038.1 GCA_021825035.1 Deltaproteobacteria bacterium
TGAGTTTACCGGATCATGGAGAAGGATCGGCAGGCAATCCGCGGTAAGTATGCCTATGGGAAAATCCGTCAGTCCGCTGATGATAGCGTCGGCGTCAACAGGCATGAAAGAAGCCGCTCCTCCCTTCCAATCGTCGGGAACGACAACTGAATTCCCGTGAACCTGATTAACGAGGATGAGCCTTTCCATGCGCGCCCCGGAGGCCCTTGAAATTATACGGCGGTTTTCGGTTATGTTCTCAGGCGCGTCGCCATCCCTTGCGTCGAAGTTGAGAGAAGAAAAGGGTGGAGAACTGACCCCTCCGGCCCTTGAAAGGAACCCGTGGATAATTTGGCCGAAAGACGAGAGAACCGGGCTCGAAAGATATTTTACGCCATCCTTCTCCTTCAACAGACAGTCATTTCTCATTTGGATATCGTCACCCGCCCCCTGTACCCGAATGGCGCGCAAACATGGCCGGTTTGCCGGCCAATCGAAACTAACGGCTTTTTATGGCGGAGTCCTTCCATACAGGTCTTGAAGAAGTCTCAGTATTCCGCTCATGTCCGGCGGCGGTTCGGCCGTGAACTCCATGTAAGTTTCCTCACGCGGATGTATAAAACCGAGCTTTCCGGCGTGGAGGAGCTGCCGTCCGACTTTTTTCAACGCCTGGTCAAGAACCTTTGGAAGGCCGGGGGCCACCTTTTTTCTGCCGTAGACCTGGTCTCCGACGACAGGGTGGTTGATGGCCGCGAGGTGAGCCCTTAGCTGATGGGTGCGCCCCGTCTCCGGGGTCAACTCCAGGAGCGTCATCTGAGGATAGCTTCGGAGCACACTGTAGTTCGTGCACGCGGGCCTTCCCTTCCTGGTCCTCGGCGAAATCTTCTTTCTGTGGGTGATGTCCCTGCCGATGGGTATGTCTATCTTGCCCTCATTGTCCACGAAAGACCCCCACACAAGCGCCACATATTTTCGTTCGGTGGTATGTTCCCTGAACTGCTTCGAGAGGCCCACGTAGCTCAAATCGGTCTTCGCTATCACGAGGACCCCGGTAGTATCTCTGTCCAGCCTGTGAACTATGCCGGGGCGGGACTCTCCGCCGAGGATCGAAATGTCTTTCGTGTGGCTTATTACGGCGTTCACGAGCGTGCCGCCCGTCCTGCCGGCCCCCGGATGAACAGCCATGCCGGCGCCCTTGTTTACCACCATTATATCATCGTCTTCATAAAGGATATCGAGGGGCATCGCCTCGGGCTGGAGCTTAAAAGGCTTCGGCGCAGGCACAGTAACGGTTACGCCGTCGCCCGGCCTTATTCTGTATCCGGCCCTTGCGGGCCTCCGGTTCACGAGGACCCTTTCTTCGTTAAAAAGCTTCTTTATCCCGGAGCGGGTGATACCTTCTATCTTTCCCGTAAGAAACAAGTCAAGCCTCTTCGAAGCCTCTTCGTCCGAAACGCTGAAGTTCTGGATATTTTCTTCCATCACCTGGTATCCGCCAATCTAAATGAAAACAGAAGCAACGCGATAATGCGCCGAAGGAAATTCCGATACCACGCGGCCTGTTGCCGAAAAGTTCATCGAACGAATCTTCGCTGGATTATATGCGGGTATGACAGGGGACTGCTACCATATGCCGGATTCGATGTTGCCGTTTCTTTTTATGAGAATATCGACTATGGCCCTATTATAGAAATTATTTTTCCGGTCGATTTCCGGAGAAACCCTGCTCCTGTAAAGGTCAAGGCCTTCCTTGAGCTCCTTTTCAAGAAGGTCGAAAATATTGTCGTTCTTTATGCCGCTCAAGATCTTATCCCTGTTATACAGGGCGATATCGGATATGATTGTCCTCGCCAGTCTGAACGCGGCTTCGGGGGAGTCGATGAAGGCCATTGTCTTTCCTCAGGTGGTCGCTTTCCGCAATTCCTCTACAAGGGTGTCTCTGCCTCTTTCCGCGTTGGCCTTCACGAGGGATTCAACGCGCTCGATGTCGCCTGACCTGAACGCCTCTATTATCTCCCCATGCTGTCTTACCGAATCCCGCATGCGCCCCGGCAGGGACATCGCCGTAATCCTGAAACGCTCGAACTGCTGGATCAGGCCATAGATGAGCGCGCAGAGCTTGTCATTTCCGCAGGCCTTGAGGAACGTTCCATGAAATTGATGGTCGAGTCTGAAAAAGCCCTTGACGTCATTCTTTTCCGCGCATCTTTCCATCTGGGCATTAAGCGTCTCCAGCCTCTTAATCTCTTTCGGCGTCAATTTGGCGCAGGCGGTACGCGCGGCATAACCTTCAAGGAGGCTCTTTATGTCGTAGAACTCGCTTACGTCCCTGTCCGTTATGGGGCTTACTACGGCGCCCTTCCTTGGCGTCACCGTTATGAAGCCTTCGGATTCGAGTTGCCTGAACGCTTCCCGTATGGGGGTCCTGCTTATGCCGAAATTTTCGGCTATCTCCTGCTCCGGGACGCGCTCACCGGGCTTGAGACGTCCGGAAACGATGGCGTCCTTTATGAAATCGACTATCCGCTCTCTGAGCGTAAGCGGCCTTTCGACCGGGTAGTCGAGCACGCGCACTTTCTCCATGATATAATTGTATACTGTATACACGCAGATAAGTCAAGGTTTTTTTGATTTATCGGCCCCTGGAAGGCCTTTAAAAGCAGTCAAAAAAGGCGGCGGCGGAGAGATCCCGGCCGGAATAAAGAAGAATCCGGTTTTAATATAATTTTTCCTTGAACCGGGGAGGCATTTCAGATTTAATGGTCTTGGAACGCGCAGAGTATGGATGAAAAAAAGATACAGGTTCATGTGCCTTACCCGGTCTTGCTGGAAAGGCTTCAAGACATCCTCGAAATGGGGATTAATCCGGAGGTCTACATGGACGGCCGGTTCCTCGACGAGGCTGACGCAAAAGACTTGAGGGCCATAAGGGAGCAGTTCGCAAAACGTTCCCTCAGGGTGACGATGCACGGCCCGTATATCGACATGAACCCCGGCAGCGCCGATGAAAAGCAGAGGCTTTCGACCGCCGAGAGATACGGCAGGGTCTTTGAAGTCGCCTCGGAGCTGAGGCCTGTGAACGTGGTGCTCCACGCGGGTTACAGCGAAAGGCGTTACCGCGGCGACTTCGGGCTCTGGTTGGAGCAAAGCCTTAAGACATGGCCCAGGTTCGTGAAAGAAGCCGAGCGGCAGGATACCGTGATAGCCGCGGAAAACATATTTGAGAAAACGCCCGACACGCTGAAGATGCTCGCCGCCAGGATAGATTCGCCGAACTTCCGGCTCTGCATCGATTCCGGCCACCTCAGGATATTCTCGAAGGTCGAAATGGAGGAATGGTTCAGGGAGCTCGGCCCCTTCATTGCCGAGGTTCACCTTCATGACAACTTCGGCAAAAACGACGACCATCTGCCCGTAGGGGAAGGGTCGGTGGATTTCGCTTCTTTTTTCAGGCATCTCAAAGCGTATTCCAAAGACCCGGTATACACGATCGAACCTCACGGCGAAGGCATGATCGAGAGGAGCCTCAGGGCAGTAAGAAAGTTCCTCGGCGGCGAGCGCTCCGGAGGTTTGAGCGCCGATTAAAAGGTCTTGACTCACCTGGAGAAAAACTGATAGCCTATAGCTTGTTTAGCTTCTCGGGCGCCCACAAGGGCTTAAAAGGGAATCCCGTTCAATCGGGAGCTGCCCCGCAACTGTAAGCGGCGACGAAATCTTAACTTTACTGCCACTGGCGTCAAGCCGGGAAGGATAGGAGAGTAGGACGACCCGCGAGCCAGGAGACCTGCCCGACCGATTCAGAGTAAAAGGCCTTCCGAGGGAGAGGGTCGAGAGGTTTAGCCTCTTTCAGTTAGCTGGATTGTCCGCTATCTCAGGCTGCCCGACGAACCCATTCCTGTCAAAGAGGGATGGGGTTTTTGTTTTATGGGGATTCGCGGATATGCGGAGCCTTCCCTCTAAAAAAACGACTTTTACGGTCTCCACGCGATGCGCGGGCCGGCAGGAGAATATGACCGCGGGAAGATTGACGAAAGGGCTCATACATATCTATACCGGAGAAGGGAAGGGCAAGACTACGGCCTCGATAGGGCTTGCCGTGAGGGCCGTCGGCCAGGGGCTCAAGGTGCTTTTCGTCCAGTTCTTCAAGGAGGACAGGGCCGAGTCCGGCGAAAAAGAACTATTCAGGTCCATGGATTCCGGGATAGAGCTCATAAGGTCGAACTGCAGGCATCCCATATTTACAAAAAACAAAACCGACCGGTCCAGCGTAAGGGAATCTATTAACGGAGCATACTCGGAGGCAAAAAAAAAGGCATTCTCCGGAGCGTTCGACCTGCTTGTTCTTGACGAGGTCATGCCTGCGGTTAACGGCGGCTGGATAGACTTGTCCGACCTGGTGGAGTTTCTCGGCAACAGGCCGGCGGGACTTGAAGTGGCGCTTACAGGAAGGGATGCGCCGCCGGAACTCGTTGAGATGGCGGATTACGTCACCGAGATGCTCAAGATAAAGCACCCTTTCGACGGCGGCGTCCATGCCAGAAGAGGGATAGAGTACTGAGGTCGAAGTCCAGCCGGAAATACAATCCAGCCGTGACTTGCCGGATCGCAAGGCTTGAAAGGCCTCGCGATTTGCGAGACCCGGATGAATCCATCTCGGACGGCCGTAGCTGCGAAAGCAGGGGACGTATCTTTCAACATACATATTTTTAAAAAGATGGCTGGAAAATTGATATTTGTAGTTGGAGGCGCGAGAAGCGGAAAGAGCGGCTTTGCCCTGAAGCTCGCGGGTGACCTTCCGGGCCCCAAGGCTTACATGGCGACGGCCCGCGCCCTCGACCTTGAGATGGAAGAGAGGATAAGCGCTCATAAAAAAGACCGTGGACCGGGCTGGGAGACCATTGAAGAGCCTGAAGACGTCGCCGAAAGGATAATCGCCCTTAACGGCTACGGGGCGATCGTCCTCGACTGCCTGACGCTCTGGCTCATGAATCTAATTGAAGCCGGCGTCGATGACGTCAAGGTAAAGGAAAGGGCCGTCCGGCTCGCGGAGGCGTGCAAAGGCTCGGATGCCTGCGTCATAGCGGTCTCCAACGAGCTCGGCCTCGGCATAGTGCCTGAAAACCCCCTTGCAAGAAGGTTCAGGGACCTTGCCGGCGTCGTGAATCAGCTTGTGGCAAGGGCCGCGGATGAATTTTATTTCGTTGCCGCCGGCATACCTCTAAGACTTAAATAAGAACGAGGAGAAACGGATGTCCAGACTTGAAGAGGCCATTAAATCGATAAGCCCGTTAGACCCGGCAAACCTCGATAAGGCGCAAACGAGGCTCGATATGCTGACCAAGCCCAAAGACAGCCTCGGGCGTCTCGAGGAATTCGCCAGAAGATACGTTGCCATAACCGGAAACATAAGGCCCGAGATAAAAAGAAAGATCATCTTCACTTTCGCCGGCGACCATGGAGTGGCGGATGAAGGCGTTTCCGCCTTCCCCAAGGAAGTGACGCGCCAGATGGTATTCAACTTCCTCAGGGGCGGGGCGGGCATAAACGTGCTCGCCAGGCATGCGGGCGCTGAAGTCGTGGTGGTGGATATCGGGGTGGATTACGACTTCGGCGACGATAGAGGGTTGGTTAAGAAAAAGGTCGTCCATGGCACGCGCAACATGCGAAAAGGCCCTGCCATGACCAGGCAGGAGGCCATGGAATGCATGGAGGCCGGCATAGCCCTCGCTAAAGAATACGCCGCAAACGGCGCTATTTTCGGCACCGGCGAGATGGGCATAGCCAATACCACCCCGGCGAGCGCCATCATAGCCGCGTTGACCGGAATCCGCGTGGCGGACGTCACCGGAAGAGGAACCGGCATAGACGACAAGACATTCGAACACAAGGTTCGCGTCATAGAAGACGCCCTCGGCATAAACGCCCCCGACCCTTCCGACCCGCTCGACGTCGTCTCCAAGGTCGGCGGAGCTGAGATAGCCGGGATCGCCGGACTGGTAATCGGCGCCGCCGCGAGGCGAATCCCGGTCGTGGTGGACGGGTTCATCTCGACAGCCGGGGCGCTTATCGCCTGCGAGCTTGAGCCGACGATAAAAGAATGCCTCTTCGCCTCGCACAACTCGGTTGAAAGAGGCCATCGGGTCATGCACGAAAGAATGAAGCTAAGGCCCATGCTCGATCTCGACCTAAGGCTCGGCGAAGGCACAGGGGCGGCCCTTGCCATAACGCTAATCGAAGCGTCGGTAAAGATATATAACGAGATGGCGACGTTCGCCGACGCCGGGGTCGCCGAACAAAACGCTTAGACGGAACAACTTGCCGCCGGCCCGTCCTTGAAAACGGGGGGAAAAAAGGAGTCACGAGGATTTTAGAGGAATTTTCAACCGTGATTGGATGCAATAGACTCCATCACGCCCGGAATCCCATTAATGACGCCGTTTCCTTTTTATAAAATTTTGAACGATGAAACGCTTTATCACAGCCTTGCAGTTCCTTACGGTCTTCAGGGTAAAAAAAGACCTTGAGACCACCGTGGAAGAACTTGCCGCCTCCATGAGATACTTTCCCCTCGTGGGGGCCGTGCAGGGAACCATGCTTGTAGTCTCAAGCCATCTGCTCTCCGGGCTACTTCCGGGCAATGTCGTTGCAGGACTGGAGGTGTTGATCCTTGCGCTTACGAACGGCGCGCTCCACCTTGACGGCTTCGTGGACACGGTAGACGGGCTGGCAGGAGGCGGATCGGTGGAAGAGCGTTTGAGGATAATGCGCGATTCTTCGACCGGCGCCGTGGGAACGGCCTTCGTCGTCCTCCTGATACTCCTCAAGTATCTGGCCCTCGCAAATATGCCGATCGAGGCGAACAGGCCCGCGCTCTTCATGTTTCCGGTAATGGGCAGATGGGCCATGGTGCCGATGGCGCGCTGGTCGAAGTACGCGCGAAGCGGCGACGGTCTCGGCGCGGCTTTCGCCGGCAACACGACGGCAACCCTTGTGACGGCGACTGCGATAGGCGCCGTCCTGCTGGCCGTTGCCATGGGACTTATCGCGCTTCTCATCATGCTCTTTCTGGGCCTTGCCGTTTACGCAATCTCGGCCTTTTTCAGAAAAAAGCTCGGCGGGGTCACCGGAGACGTCTTCGGGTTCCAGAGCGAGGTCGCGGAGGTCCTGTTCCTCATATTCGTACTTGCCTTCTCGAGGATACTTGAAACCAACCAGTTCATATAAACTTTAAGGCATGGGAGTCGTAAAGATGGAAGTCACGAGGCTTTATTTAATACGTCACGGTCAGGTCATAAACCACCATGAATGCCGTTACAACGGCCACTTCGACGTGGATATAACCGGGAAAGGGGCCGGCCAGATGGAGGCCCTGTCGAAACTTCTGAGCGATGAGCCGATAAAGGCCGTGTATTCAAGCGACCTCATGAGGGCCGTCAAGGGCGCCGAGATAATCGGCCGTGCGCTTAACCTGAGGCCTGTAAAAGTTCACGCGCTGAAGGAACTGAACCTCGGCAGGTGGGAGGGCCTTACCAGAGAAGAGGCCGTGAAGAAATTCCCGGAAGAGGCGGACTTCACGTTCAGGAACCTCGCCACCAGCAAAGTGAAAGGCGGGGAAAGCCTCGGGGAGCTGACGGAAAGGGTCGTCCCGGCCGTGAACGACATTATGAAAAGACATCGCGGCGAGTCGATCTGCGTCGTCGCGCACGGCGGCGTGAACAGGGTTGTACTCTGCGACGCCATGGGGCTTCCCATAGAAAACTTCTTCAGGATCGAGCAGGATTACGGGTGCCTCAACATAATCGATTATTTCGAGGACGGAGTCAAGGTCGTAAAACTTCTTAACGGCGGCCCGAACCAGGAAATGGAAGTGACCGGGTTGTATTAGATGGATAACAAGAAAACTCATTCAGCGTTCGTAATCGCAGGGGCCGCGAGTTCCTCGGGAAAGACCGTCGTCACCCTGGGGATCATGGAGGCCCTCCGAAGGAGAGGCGTTATCGTCCAACCCTTCAAGGCAGGGCCGGACTTCATAGACCCCGGCCACCACTCCGCCCTCCTTAAAAGGCCCTCGTACAATCTCGACGGCTGGATGATGGGCAGAATCGGGGTTGAGAAGACATTTTACCGCAATCTCCCCGGCTCCGATATCGGGATAGTAGAAGGAGTTATGGGATTGTTCGACGGGAAGGATGGAGCCGGCGAGGAGGGCTCCACCGCGGAGCTTTCAAAGTTTCTCGAACTTCCTATCGCGCTTGTTATCGACGCCTCAAAAACGGCAAGGAGCGCGGGTGCGGTCGTGAAAGGGTTTGAAAGTTTCGACCCGAAAGCCGACATAAGGTGGGTCATCTTTAACAGGACAGGAAGCCCGGCGCATTGCAGGGCGCTGAGGGATGCCATGCCTGAAGGTTCGAGGATAAAGGTTCTCGGCTGCATTCCCAAAGACGAAACGCTATCGATGCCTTCGCGCCACCTCGGGCTTGTTACCTCCGAGGACATCTCGAAAGTGACGTGGCGGCGATTCGTGAAGCGCGCCGCGCGCGTCATGGAGGAGAACGTCGACCTCGACGGATTTATCGGCGAACTGAAAAGATGCGGAAAAGTGCGATCGAGAAATTTAGGGTCAAAGATTCCGCCGGCAAGGCCGCGCGCAAGCATCGCGGTGGCAAGGGACAGGGCGTTCTGCTTCTATTACAGGGAGAACCTTGAGATTCTCGAAGGCTTCGGGGCGCGACTCGTATTTTTCAGCCCCCTTGAAGACGACTCGCTCCCCGAGGGCGTAAACGGCATATACATCGGAGGCGGATACCCCGAGCTTTACGGAAGGGAACTCGAGGCGAATATTCCATTGAGAAGAGAGATAAAGGCCCTTGCAATGGGCGGCCTTCCGGTCTTTGCCGAATGCGGCGGCCTCATGTATCTCGGCAGGCGCGTCACCGACAAAGAAGGCAGGCGTTATGACCTTTGCGGCGTCTTTCCCTGGACATCGAGGATGCTGCCCAAAAGAAAGGCCCTCGGCTACAGGGAAGTGACGGTAGAACCCTGCCCGGTATTGCCGGGAGGAGGCGTTGTAAGGGGCCATGAGTACCATTACTCGGAGATATCGAAGCCTCCATCCCGTTTAAAGAGGGTCTTCAGCTTCAGCGGCAGGGACGGAGAGAAAACTCGAGAAGGTTATCTTTATAAAAATGCGCTCGCAAGCTACGTTCATGTGCACTTCGCCAGCAACAAGGCCTTCGCCGAGGGTTTTGTAGGCATGTGCGAAAAAACAAAGATCGAAGGAGCCTGTAAATGACCCAGATAGAATCGGCAAGGAAAGGGATCTTAACCAGCGAAATGAAGGAAGTCGCAGCGGCGGAAGGCTTGGCGCCTGATTGCATAATGGATGCCATAGCCGCCGGCAAGGCCGTAATACCGAACAACACAGGGCGCAAAGCGCGGCTCGTCGGCATAGGAAAGGGCCTCCGGACAAAAGTCAACGCCAGCATAGGCACATCCTCAGACATAATCGACGTAAAGGCGGAGGTCGAAAAGGCGTTAGCCGCGGAACGCGCCGGCGCCGACACCCTTATGGAGCTCTCCGTCGGGGGCGACCTCGACGCCATAAGAAAGGAAGTCCTCGGCGCGACGAGCCTCACGGTGGGAAGCGTCCCCCTTTATCAGGCTTTTAAAGAGGCTATAGAAAGATACCATGACCCCAACAAGCTGACCGAGGAGCTCCTCTTCGACGTCATAGAAAGGCAATGCGCCGACGGCATAGCCTTCATGGCCGTACACTGCGGCATAAACCGGCTCACCATCGAAAGACTGAACAGGCAGGGGTACCGTTACGGCGGGCTCGTGTCGCGCGGCGGCTCGTACATGGTCGGATGGATGCTCCGTAATAACAGGGAGAACCCGCTCTACGAGAAGTTCGACAGGGTCGTTGAGATATTAAGGAAGTACGACTGCGTTTTAAGTCTCGGCAACGGGCTGCGCGCAGGCGCCGTACACGACAGCCTCGACAGGGCGCAGGTGCAGGAGCTTCTCATAAACTGCGAGCTTGCCGAACTGGGCCAGGAGATGGGCTGCCAGATGATGTGCGAGGGGCCCGGACACCTGCCCCTCGACGACATAGAGGCAAACGTCAAGTTGCAGAAGAGGATGAGCGGGGACGCGCCCTTCTACGTCCTCGGCCCGCTCGTGACGGACGTGGCCGCCGGCTATGACCACATAACCGCGGCCATAGGCGCTGCCGAGGCCGCGAGGTACGGAGCCGACCTCATTTGCTACGTGACCCCGGCTGAGCACCTGGCTCTTCCCTCGAAAGAAGACGTTATCGAAGGGGTACGGGCCTCAAGGATAGCCGCGCATGCCGGGGACATGGTCAAGCTCGGGAAAAAAGATAGGGATATGCTCATGGCAAAGGCCCGGCGCGACCTCAAGTGGGACGACCAGGCGCGGATCGGCCTTTTCGGCGAAAGGGCGGCCGAGATACGGAGCAGCCGCGCCCCGACCGAGCCTGATACCTGCACCATGTGCGGGAGTTTCTGCGCCCTCGACAACGTCAACGTCTACTTCAAGGACGCCATGCAGAAGGGGACTAAACGCTGACATGCGGCATTCAACGCCTCATATTTCCATCGTCGGCCGAACCATCGCCTGCCGCGCATGCGCTCCCTTTTTCTTGACAAAAACATGCGCCTTTGGTATTGATTTTTCAGGCCGTTCATCGGCCTATTTCCCATGCCGGCCTTGAGACGCTTCTCAGGGTATGTCGTTTATAAGGCTTATGCTCGCTAAAGTTTTAACAGGCACCACTCTCGGTATAGACGCCTACCCTGTAGAAGTCGAGGTCGACATATCCGCAGGCCTGCCGTGTTTCTCGACCGTCGGCCTTCCCGACAACGCCGTGAAGGAAAGCAAGGACCGGGTAAGGTCAGCGATAAAGAATTCGGGGTATTCATTCCCGGCCAAAAGAATAACCATAAACCTTGCCCCTGCCAGCGTAAAGAAAGAAGGCACCGCCTTTGACCTGCCGGTTGCCGCCGGCATACTCAAGGCCGAGGGCGTAATAACCGGCGACTCCATCGCGGATTGCCTTATCATAGGCGAACTTTCCCTGGATGGGCGTATAAAGCCTGTAAACGGCGTCCTTTCGGTAGCCGTATGCGCGAAGAAATCCCGCAAAAAACTTGTCCTTCCCATGGAAAACCGCGCGGAAGCCGCGCTCGTGGAAGGAGTTGAAGTCTTTGGCGTCGAAAGCCTCGCGGGCCTTGTGGAAATGCTGAGCGGCAGGTCTTCCCCTGAACCCTTCGGATTCGACGCGAGGGGATACTTGAGCGAGTCCGCGGCCTCCAATGCGGATATGAGCGAGGTGAAGGGGCAGGGCCACGTAAAAAGAGCGCTTGAGATAGCCGCGGCCGGGGGCCACAATGTGCTGATGATAGGCCCGCCGGGGTCCGGCAAAACGATGCTCGCGAGGAGGCTTCCGACCATTCTTCCCGACCTTGCGCTCGACGACGCGATCGAAACGACAAAGATACACAGCGTTGCCGGGATCCTCCCGTCCGGGGCGCCTCTCGTCGCCGAAAGGCCTTTCAGGTCTCCCCATCATACGATATCCGACGCCGGGCTGATCGGCGGAGGAAAGATCCCGAGGCCCGGAGAGGTGAGCCTCGCGCACAACGGGGTCTTATTTCTCGATGAGATGCCGGAGTTCAAAAAAAACGTGCTCGAAGTGCTAAGGCAGCCCGTCGAGGACGGATTCGTCACCATATCGAGAGCGGCCATGTCTATCACATATCCGTCGGACTTCATGCTCGTTGGCGCCATGAACCCCTGCCCCTGCGGCCATCTTGGAGATCCCGGCAAGGAGTGCTCTTGCGCTCCAATGCGGGTCATCCAGTACAGGGCGAGGCTTTCGGGCCCGCTACTCGACCGCATAGACATCCACTGCGATGTCCCGGCCATACGGTTCAGGGAGCTTTCGAGTGACACCGAGGCCGAGGCCTCCGGCGTCATCAAAAAAAGGGTCGAAGCGGCAAGGACCATACAGGCAGGCAGA
>JAKAIQ010000271.1 GCA_021825035.1 Deltaproteobacteria bacterium
TAAGGAGTCGCCAGATGGAAGAGAAGACTTTGCACATTGTGATAGTGGGCCACGTTGACCACGGAAAGAGCACGCTCGTCGGAAGGCTCTTCTACGACACGGGGTGCCTGCCGCCTGACAGGGTGGAGGAGCTCAAAAGGATCTCCCGCGAGATGGGACGCGAACTCGAGTTCGCCTACATGATGGACCATCTCGAGGAGGAGAGGCAGAAGGGGATAACCATAGACATAGCCCATACGTTTTTTACGACCGAAAAAAGAAGATACGTCATAATCGACGCCCCGGGGCACAAGGAGTTCCTCAAGAACATGATAACCGGCTCGTCGCAGGCCCAGGCCGCGCTTCTGCTCGTAGATATAAGCCAGGGGATAAAAGAGCAGACCAGAAGGCACTGCTATATCCTCGGGCTTCTCGGCATAAGGCAGGTGGCGGTGCTTGTGAACAAGATGGATATGGCCGGATATTCGGAGGACGCCTTCAACGCCATTAAATCGGAGATAGAGTCCGTCCTCGGCAGGCTGAACATAGCACCTGCCTATATACTGCCGGTCTCGGCGCGGCTTGGAGATAATATCGCCAAAAAGTCCGATAATCTTCCGTGGTTCAACGGGCCTACCGTTCTTGAGGCCCTCGACAGCTTCGAGACGAATGAAGCGGAAAACACGCGCCTGCGGTTCCCCATCCAGGACGTCTACGACGTGGACGGAAAAATGACCGCCGTGGGGAGGGTCGAGTCCGGCGTTCTGAGGAAGGGCCTGGAGGTGCATATACTTCCTGATGGAACGAAGGGAAGGGTGACTGAGATAAGGCAGTTCATGAGGGACGGCATAGGCTCGGCCGCGGTCGGGGAATGCGTGGGGGTCGTCATGGACGGGGCCGGACTGAAAAGGGGGCAGATAGTCGTTGACGAGGCGACATCGACCGTCACCGACACCATACGCGCCAATATCTTCTGGCTGATAGACAAGGATTACAGGCCCGGCGTATCCCTTGACTGGAAATGCGCCACCCAGGAGGCGAAAGGCAGGATCGAAAAGATTTACAAAAGGTTCGACCCGGCCTCCATCGAGGTCGTGCAAAAGGATGCGAAGGAGATAAGGCCCGCCGAGATAGCCGAGGTCGAGATAAAGCTCGAAAAGCCGGTCGTCATCGACAGCTTCGGCGATATCCCCGAGATGGGCCGCTTCGTCCTCGAGCATATGGGGCATCCGGTGGCGGGCGGGATAATAATCTGAGCGGCCATGGCAATTAGGCGTCATAAGCGGCATTTTCAAAAGGGCAAACCGGTGAACATGATAGTAAGCGCTATACAGACCGAAGAAGAGTTCTGCTCCCTTGAAAACGAGTGGAACTGTCTTTTGCGCAACAGCGCGAGCGATACGGTATTCCTTACCTGGGAGTGGATGCGCACGTGGTGGAAATACTACGGGACCGGGAAGAGCCTTTTCATAATCACGGTTCGCGGCGAGGCGGGCAGGCTTCTGGGGCTGGCGCCCCTTTGCATAAAGAATACCGGTTTTCACGGGCTTGCGACGCTCAAGGCGCTTTCTTTTTTGGGCTCCGGCGAGGTCTGCGCCGATTATCTGGATTTTATAGCCGAGGCCGGAAAGGAAAGGGAAGTGCTCAAGGCCATTTTTGATAGCCTGAACGCCGGCTCAAGACTCTGGGATTACGTGCTTCTGAGCGACATACCTGAAAAATCGGAAACTCTCGATATTATCCTTAACGGCGTCGGTTCGAGTCACTTTATCGCCGGGGTGAACGAGTGCCCGTTTATCGATCTCCCGGATAATTACGGCTCCTATCTTGAAGGCCTCGGCAGCAATACGAGATACAATCTGTCGCGCCGGACAAGGGCGATTTACAGGAAATTCGACGCCGAGTTTTCCGCATGCGACGGGGACGGCGTTGAAAACCAGATGGAAAGCCTTTTCGAGCTTCACAGGAAGAGGAGGGAGATGATAGGAAAGGAAGGCTCTTTCCTGTCTGAAAAACTCTCCGCCTTTCACAGAGAGGTCTCGCGGACGTTCAGCAAGATCGGCGTATTGAAAATATATCGTCTCCTTATCGGCGGGAAGCCGGCCGCCATGCTTTACGGCTTCAAGTACGGGGGCAAGTTCTTCTATTACCAGTCCGGGATGGATCCCCAGTATGAAAAGGAGAGCGTCGGAACGGCGCTCATGGGCCATTGCATCAGGGATTCCATCGAAAGCGGCCTTAAAGAGTTCGATTTTCTCAGGGGGAACGAGGCATACAAGCACAGGTGGACCGGCACGTCGAGGAAGACCGTCGATATCGTTTTAAGGCCTGAAAGACTGAAGGGCAGGGCGCTCATGTCCGCCGAATCGCTTATCGTCCGGGCGAAGAGGTTAGTGAAAATGAGCGTCGCGCCGCGCGGCTCAAAGGGGTCCGGGAAAAAGGCGCTCTGACGATGAACATGAGGAAGTACAAAAAAAAAGTTTTTTCGACCGTAAAGCTCGCAGGCAAGCTGGCCGTCAGCTCGCTTTTGTATTATTCAGGCTCCATAAGGCTTTACCGGCGTTTCCATAAGGAGGCCGCGGGCGGGATAAGGATACTCGCCTACCATGACATAGGGGAACGGTCTTTTTTTCATCTTCAGGTCCCGGAGAGGATCTT
>JAKAIQ010000039.1:0-4198 GCA_021825035.1 Deltaproteobacteria bacterium
GCCGCGAACTACGTGGACAGGCTCGGCTCATGGCGGATCACCATGACGCTCAGGCTGGTGAACAACGCGTCGAGGGTGGCGTTCCTGGTGTCGGGCGAAAGAAAGGACAATATACTGAGAGAGGTGCTCAATTCCGGCGGCAACCCGCGCTACCCGGCGCAGATGATAAGGCCCGCGAAGGGCGAGCTATTCCTCTTCGCCGACAAATCCTCGATGGGCCGCATACTGCGGGTCTCCAGAGGCATCCTCGGTTGAGCGGCCGGAAGGCATGCGCTCTTGCGTCCGCGGGGCATGAGGTTTCGATCCGGCTTCATTCGGGGGTTCGCGCCACGGGGTTAAAAAGGCGCAAGGGCGGCTCTCAGTCCGCCCTTACGTTAGTATGGCATTTCGCGCACATGTAAAGCGGGAAGGCCTTACGGCTATTATGGCAGTTCGGCGAGCCGCAGAACTTCCGGTTCATGTTGGACTTCATGGATATGTCGTTCGCGCCGCGCCTGTCCTTGAATATCCCGGGGTGGCAGTCAACGCACCTGTAGAGCTTTTCGTGCCTGCCGTGCGGGAAAACGACGGGCCCTACCCCCGCCTTTTCCATGCTGTGAATCTTATCGTCGAGCCTGATATCGCCGATAGCGGCGCCGGCAAGAGTCGGCATCGACAGCGCCGCAATCAACACAAAGACGTTCCATCCGGCCATCGATTCTCCCTGAAAAAATTACTTCGCCGCGCTTTTAGCCGATTCGGACGCCTTTTTCGGCGACACGTGGCACCTGTTGCAGTCGGCGAGCGGGAAGGCGATCCTGTTATGGCACCTGCCGCACCACTTGCCGTTGGCTATCCCCACCATGGTGATATTGTTCGCCCCTTTCTGGGGGATGAATATCTTCGGATGGCAGACCTCGCACTTGAGCCAGTAAGTGTGCATCTCGTGCGGATAGATGACGTCGTTGACGTAGTCGCTCTTGGCCGGGATGAGCACGTCCATCTTGAGCGGCGGCATCTCGTCCGCGGCCTCGTCCGGGTCGAGGGACGGCTTCGGCGCGATGCGGTTCTGCCTTACGGATTTGGCCCAGTCGATAAGTCCGAACTTGTCTTTGGGCAGGTCCGACGCCGTAAGGGCCTCCGGATGCCATCCGCGCCCCTTTTTGTATGCCAGGCTCGGAGGCCTGCTGGGGTCGCCGACCCCGGCGGGCTTCCCCGCATGATCGAGATATATTACGCTGCCCGGGTCCCTGGGGTCCAGGACGGGCGCCGTCTTATTGGCGGACGGCTCTTTGGCGTCCGTGGCCGCCGCCGGCGGAGAGCTTACATATCCGGGCGCGGCGAATCCAATGAAGCCAAGGAGCATGGCCGAAAAGGCGGCCTTCAACAGGCTCCTTTTTGAAGATGCTTTCATTATGTCCTCCTTTTTCCAAGCTTGAATTCGGCCCTGTCAGTTTTGATTGGTTGGCGCGTTAGGCTTGTCGCCGGTATACGAATGGCACCTGTCGCAATAAAGCGGCTCCCACGCGATCATGCCGTTGTGGCATTTGCCGCAGTACTGGCCGTTCATGATCTTTTCCATGTTGATGTCGTTGGCGCCCTTCTTGATGATGAAGATATCCTCGTGGCAGACCTTGCATTTGAACCTTATCCTGTGAAACCAGTGGGGAAAAACCACGGGCTTCACCCCCGCCTTCTTCATGCTCTCCGACTTGCTGTTAAGGACGATGTCCCCGTATTCCGCCCGGCTGGTATTGACGGCGAACAGGCCGGCAAAGACACCCATACAAGTCAGGAGGATAATCCAGAAGCTTGCTTTCTTCATTGGTTTGCCTCCTTTTGGTTATGTTAGTTATAATTATGGTTATAATTGTTACGATTATAGCCCTGTTTGAATATCCGCTGTCAAGATAAAAATGGATTGAAGATGAAATTTTTTTAATCTTGCCGAACCGGGTCATTGCCGTCCGCAAGGCGGCGGTTCATCGAGATAAACGGCCGCATCGAAGGCGGCGAGACGCTTTATTACGTCAGGGACAAGGGGGCCGACTTCGACATGAGGCACGCCGCGAAGCTCTGGGGCCTCTTCAAGAGGGGGCTCCACACGGACGCCGAGTTCGAGGGCACCGGCGCGGGGCTCGCGATAGTCAGGCGCATAATCGAACGCCACGGCGGAAGGGTATGGGCCGAGGGAAGGGAGGGAGAGGGCGCGGAGTTCGGCTTCGCCCCTCCGATAAGGTAGGGCTTTACTCAACATTTCCATCATTTGCGGCGGTCCTATAACTTTTTAAGCTCTCCGTGATAATCCTTTATTTCCTTGTTTTTATCCATTTTAAAGAGTTTACACGCGCATGACAGGGCCGATAAAGTGAATTCAGCCGCCGCAACCAGATTATGTCTTGTGTTCTCGTCGGAGGGTCCATAACTGAATTGTGAAATGCCCGCTTTATCATTGAATGCGACGTATTTGGTCAAAGACTCTGCGTTTGCATGCGCATAATCTGAAGTTACTGAATAGAAAGATTCATAAATGGAAAGGTGCCCTGCCTTTTCATAAATATTTCTCTTGCTGAAATACTTTTTAAGATTATTTATTTCTTCCTTGCAGAATTTTTTTTCCAACTCTGACAACTGTCTTTTTATATCGGCTTCGGCGCCTAAAGTTGTTACCGTTTCATGAAATTTGTTTTTGAGAATATTCTTTAATTTTTTAATCCTTTCAACTTCGGAATAACGCATATATGCCTCTGGAAAGTCTTCGGTCTCGACACAGAGAATCAAAAAAGCTAAAGTTTCGGAAACGGTTCTAAGAATAATCGCCCCCTCTGAACCGAGGCCTCTTTCGGTCAAAAGAATCGCCGCCTGCGCTCCTTCAATGATTTTAATAAGGAAGCATGCGGCGAAAACCTCTTGCCGGTTCTGAATGCTGATTTTAAAATCGCGTATTGTTTTTTGAGCAAATCTGTTCGTTTCATGGCAAAACTCAAAAAGCCTTTTGTGCTTTGCAGTGATCTGCTCTGACATCTTGAGGGCTTCTTTACCCAGAAAACCATTGGTGTCGAATGGCATGATGGACAATATTATAACATTTGACTTGAAATGTCATAAACCTTCTTTCTATTGGACAGGGACACCGGCAGCTGTTATTTCAAGTTATCTGCCTTCGGAGCGCCGAGAAATCGAAGTGCCGATATAATACTTGAAATTCCAGCATAAAACAGGTAAAACGAAGACAGTGACGGAGAACCCCCGCGATGAAAACGGATCATAAAATAATCATCGGCGATTCGAGGCGAATGGCGGAAGCGCCGGACGAATCCGTGCATCTGATCGTCACATCCCCGCCCTACTGGCAACTCAAGGATTATGGCAGCAAAAGCCAGATAGGTTTCAACGACAGCTATGAGGAATATATCAATAATCTTAACCTCGTCTGGCGGGAGTGCGAAAGGGTTCTGCATAAGGGTTGCCGCCTCTGCGTCAATATCGGCGACCAGTTCGCCCGTTCGGTATATTACGGCAGATACAAGATAATCCCCATCAGAACCGAAATCATCAAATTCTGCGAGACTATAGGCTTTGATTACATGGGCGCCATAATATGGCAGAAGGTCACCACCTGCAATACCACGGGCGGCGCCGCCGTAATGGGGTCATTCCCGTTTCCGAGGAACGGGATCATAAAGCTCGACTACGAATTCATTCTCGTCTTCAAAAAACTCGGAAGCCCGCCGCCGCCCTCGAAGGAAAACAGGGAAAAATCAAGATTGTCCGTCCGGGAATGGAACGAATATTTCTACGGGCACTGGAACTTCCCCGGCGAGAAACAGGATAGGCACCTTGCCGTATTCCCGGAAGAGCTGCCTAAAAGACTTATTAAGATGTTCAGCTTCGTTGGCGACACTGTTCTCGACCCCTTCCTCGGAAGCGGCACGACAACCCTGTCCGCTAAAAATCTTGACAGGAATTCCGCCGGGTACGAAATAAACCGTGATTTCCTGCCCATCATCAGGGAAAAACTCGGATTGGATCAGGCGAATATTTTCAATGCCGCGATCTTCGAAATAATTGAACGGAGAGAGCAGGAGGCGGGCTTCGAGGAGGCGCTCTTCGACCGGGAGTACCTCCCCATCCCGCACACCTCCCCGCGGAAGTACCACACCGGCTTCGACTCGTTCACCGACCGGGCGATCCGGCCGCTCGAGGACGCGTTCGTGAA
>JAKAIQ010000039.1:4208-11900 GCA_021825035.1 Deltaproteobacteria bacterium
ATTGGTCGACGTCAAAAAATTAAAGTACGGATCAAAAATCGATAATTCGCCCGCCAAAAGAGAAGAGTATTTTCTTGTCAAAGAAGTCACCTCCCCTGAGACGCTCGTTTTAAGCAACAGACTTGAAATCAGATTGCTCGGCGTCAGGACGAAGCCTGAGGATGCCGTGAAGGGAGTCGAGTTTCTGAGGGAAAAAATAAGCGGGCAAAAAGTATTCATGAGATTCGACGCATTGAAATATGACGGGAAAAACAGGCTTCTCTGTTACCTTTATCTGAAAAACAAGACCTTCGTCAACGCCCATTACATTAAGACCGGATTTGTCGAAGTCGACACATCATGCGACTATAAATACAGAGCCAAATTCCTGCGTCTCTTAAATCAGCCGAAAGAGAAGATCGTCCATGAAAATAAGGCTTACAGGCGATGAAATCAGAAAAATCCTCGATATAGAAAGTCCCGAGTTTCCTAAATACGTCAGCCAAATACTGAACCTCGCGAACAGGAACGCTCAGGGAACGAGGCCGAAGGTTGTGGGTCAGATGAGCGAGCTCATGAAAGAGTTTGACGGGCGGACGTTTCCTCAATGGGAGAAATGGTATCTTGATAGAAACCCAAAGGCTATCGAAAACGCAACGAATAAGATATTGGAAATGGTCGGCAACTTCAAGGCTGCCCTGAGCAAAGTTGATAAAGAAATGGGCTATAGATGGGTAGAAGACCTTGTCATAATAAAAACATTCGTTGGACTTAAATTTCAGGAGGCGATATTGAAAAAGGGCGCCCAGATGAAAGGGACAACCTATCGCCTCGCCCTGCCTGAAGATGAATCGAAAGGCATTGACGGATATATAGGCGAGATGCCTGTTTCGATAAAGCCTGAAACATACAAATTAAAGACGGGGATGCGCGAAAACATCGGCGCGAAAATCATATATTACGAAAAACTAGACGACGGTCTCGCGGCCGATTACGGCGAAATATTTGAACAGGGCTAAGATCCTCTTCCTCTCAACGCGGCCGCAGTTCTTCCCTGCGATAGTTGTCGCGGTAATGGTCGGGGCGTCGGAGGCGTGGCGCGAGACCCGCGCGTTCCACTGGCGGCCCTTCCTCCTCACGCTCCTCGCCGCCGTCCTCTACCACGCCGGGATGAACGTGGCGAACGATTACTTCGACTTCCTCAACGGCGCGGACAACGCCAGCTCATCCGGGCTCCCGCCCTTTACCGGCGGGAGCAGGTTCATCCAGAACGGCCTCATGACCCCGGGCGGGACGCTCGGCCTCGCCATATTCCTGCTGTTGGCGGGGAGCGCCGTTGGCGTTTATCTGGCGCTGGAATCGAGCCGCCTCCTTCTCCTCATAGGCTTCATCGGGCTTTTCACCGGGTTTTTCTATTCCGCCCCGCCGCTCTTCTTCGCCGGAAGGGGCCTCGGCGAGGTGATAGTCGGGGCTGACTTCGGGGCGCTTACCGTCCTTGGCGCGCACCTCGTCCAGACCGGGACAGTAAGCCTCCCGGCGTTCATGGCGTCGCTCCCAATGTCGTTTTTCATAGCCGGGATCCTCTACATTAACGAGTTCCCGGACTTCGAGGCTGACAGGGCCGCTGGCAAGCGCAACCTCGTCGTGCGCCTCGGCCCGCAACGGGGCCGCTACGCAATAATCTTCATCGTCTCCGGAGCGTATCTATCCATAATCGCGGGCGTGGCTGTCCGCGCCCTGCCGCCAACGTCCCTCCTCGCCCTCCTCTCGGTCTTCTTCTCCGCGCCTGCGGTTGCAGGCCTCATGAAAAACCATGAGGGCGGCAAGGCCCTCGTGCCGGCGATAAAATCCATAATCCTCGCTCATCTCTCAACAGGCCTTCTTCTTACGGCCTCAAACCTCCTCTGACGTAGCTTCAAGGACGCGGCAGCGGGGCATTACTTGCGCGTTCCGCACGCGGAAGGCCTTCCTCAATGGACAAGGTTCTGATGGCAATCCACGCAGGTCATATTCTGGGCCCCGGCCTCCTCGTGCGCCAGTTTGCCAGCCGCTGACGTTGGGACCGGGTTCTTGTGGCAGGTCTTGCAGGGCGAGCATCCCCATGCCCTCAGCTCGGCCCTCGCCCTCGCGGCGAACTCCTCTTTATGCCTGTCGAAGGCCTCTTTCGTTGACAGGCCGTACCGGTAGACGCCGATCATGTCCGTGACGCCGTCGATTGCGTGGGTCTTCATCCTGAGAAAGAATTGCGGAGGCAGATGGCAGTCCTTGCACCCCGGATCGACCCCGAGCGGGCCGTAGTGAGCGGACTTCCTTAGCCTTTCGTAGGGATAGCTCATGGCGTGGCAGGAGAGGCAGAAGCGCGTGGAGCTTATATACCTTTCGCCTGAGAAGAAGGCCGCGGCAATCGCCACGACCGCGACCGCGGCTACGAACATCGCCTTGCGGCATTTTTTAAGGTCTCCCGCCATTTTTTGCCGTCAGGATTTATCTAAATGTCGGCGCAAACCGCCTTGATGAATAAAATCGGCAATCAAATTACCTTGTCTCTCATAATATCAAATATATGATACGTAAAACCGGTCGACGCCCGATTATGGCGTTCAAAAATCCGCGCCGGCCATGGATGGGCCTTCCTTTACTTCCAGCGCTCGAAGAGTTCGTGTTCTATGTCGAGGGCGTCGAGGGTCTTGCCGACCACGAAGTCTACGAGGTCGTCGATCGTGCGCGGCTTCGAGTAGAACCCCGGCATGGCCGGAAGCACTATCGCGCCCGCCCTGCAGACCCTTAGCATGTTTTCGAGGTGGATGGCGTTGAGCGGGGTCTCCCTCGGCACGAGGACGAGCAGGCCGCGCTCTTTGAGGACGCAGTCCGCGGCGCGCTCGATGAGGTTGCCCGATATGCCGGACGCGACCCTTGCGAGCGTGCCCATGGAGCACGGGCAGATCGCCATCCGCTTCCTTTCGGGCGAGCCGCTCGCTATCGGGGCCATCAGGTCGGTTGCCGGATAATGCCTGAGCCTGCCTTTGAGGCCGCCTCCCGATGGCCTGCCTTCAAGGAAAGTCATCATCTCTTTCCCCGGGTCTTTGCCGCCGAGGTTGCAGTCCATCTCTTCCTTGAGAAGGAGGACGCCGGAAGGCGAGGCAACGAGATCTACCTCAAAGCCCCTTTTGAGCAGCTCTTCAATGAGCCTTATCCCGTATACGGCTCCGCTTGCGCCGGTAACGGCCACTATGCAGGAAGGCAAAAAGGACGCTCCTTTGGAAAGAGTCATGAAAAACGGCGAGCCTGCCTGGAAACGTATAGCTTCGACGGCAACGCCCCCTCACCGGCGGGGGGAGAAGGAGAAACGCGGCCTTCTTTAACTTCCCCTCCCTCGATGGGAGGCGGTCTTTATCCGTTCAGGCCGATGGCGACGTAAATGTCCTGCCCCTCGCGCTCGATAAGGAGGCGGATCGCGTTGGCGCGCGCGCTCGCCTTGATGGCGGCCGAGTAGTCCTTCATGCTCTTTATCTTCCGCGAGTCTATCTCCCGGATGATGTCGCCCTTGCGGATGCCGGCGAGCCACGCCGCGGAGTCCTCCCTGACGTCCGATACGACCACGCCTTCGGCGTTCGTCGCGCCGAGCTCCCTGGCTATGGCGGGCGAGAGCGGCATGACGGATATGCCGAGCCTGGTGTCCACGGCCTCCTTCCGGGGAGCGGTCTCGACCTCGGCCGTCTCTCCGCCGGTCTTCGCGCCCACCTTGACCGATAGCGTCATCTCTTTCCCGTCGCGGATGATCGTGACTGGCACGGTTTTACCCGGAGGCGTCACGGCCACGATGCGCGGGAGGTCGTTCATGTCGGTTACGGGCTTGCTGTCGAAGGACGTTATTATGTCGCCCGGCTTCATCCCGGCCAGGGCCGCCGGGTCTCCGGGGCTGACCGACGAGACCAGGGCGCCGTTCGTCGATTTCAGCCCGAAGGATTTGGCGAGATCCGGGGTAAGCTCCTGTATGCTCACGCCTATCCAGCCCCTGGTGACCTTGCCCTTTTCCTTTAGCTGGACGAGGACGTCCTTGACCATGTTTATGGGGATGGCGAACCCGATGCCCTGGCCTCCGGCCACGATGGCGGTGTTGATGCCAACGACGTTGCCCTTCATGTCGAAAAGGGGCCCGCCGGAGTTGCCGGGGTTTATCGACGCGTCGGTCTGCAAGAAGTTGTCGTACGGGCCCGCGCCTATGATCCTGCCCTTCTGGCTTATGATGCCCTTGGTGACCGTGCCGCCGAGGCCGAACGGGTTGCCGATGGCGAGCACCCACTCGCCTATCTGCACGTTGTCCGAGTTGCCGAGCACCGCCACCGGCAGGTTGTCTCCGGCCTTTATCTTGATGAGGGCGATGTCGAGCTTCCTGTCCGAGCCGACCACCCTGGCCTTATAATCCTTCCTGTTGTGCGGGAGAGTGACCATGATCTCGGTCGCGTTCGCTATGACGTGGTAGTTGGTGAGGATGTAGCCGTCCCTGTTTATTATGAAGCCCGACCCGAGGCTCTGCCTTTTGAGTTCCCTCGGCATCTCCTGGCCGAAGAACTTGTTGAGGTTGCCGCCGAAGAAATCGTCGAAAGGCCCGTTGAACTGGGGGAACGGGAACATCGGCTTTTCCTTTATTATCTGCGTCGTCGAGATGTTGACGACCGTGGGCTCGAGGTTTTTGGCGAGCTCGACGAAGTCCGGCGGGCCGTAGACCTTCGCCGCCGCGCCGGCGCCCGGCTCCTTCCAGAACGTCTGCGCGCCGGATATGTTCGTCAGGTCGAACCTGGCCGTGATGATGACGCCCGCCAGTATCGAAAGGACGGCGACGACGATGACGGTCTTTATCCCGTACCTGGGCGCGCCGGGGCCGCCCCTGGGTCTGCCCATCCCGTAATCTTTATTGTTGATGTCCATGTCAGGTTATCTCCGTTCTTTATTTGTTTCGCGGCGGCGCGAACTCCGCTCCGGAGCCGGCCCCTGCCGCGCGAACGGCCCGACGAAGCCCTTGCTTCGAGGCCGGGTTAAAGCATCGACGATCCTTTTAAATGCGCTTCTACGCGGAGGCCTTCAAGTAAAGAAGCCTCAGCTCGTGGAGCACGTCCTCCATGAGCCGCGATTCGTCTCCGGTCAGGTTCCCTTTCGTCTTTTCCTGCAATAGCGCGATGAGGTCTATGGTCTGCTGGGCCGAGGCCAGCTCCTTTTCCGTCTTCCCGGTGACGGGGCTCTCGATGAGGCCCATGTTCACAAGGGCGGAGGTCGAGAGCGAAAGCACGAAGGACGAGAAGTCGAACGGAGGCGGCGCGCCTCCGGCGGCAACGTCTTCAGGCGCGGCAACGGTCTCTTTTTCGTCCATCATCTCCCCCTTATCGCGATGCGCGGCCTTCTCGATCTCCCGCGGATCGCGTCTTCATTCGACCTTTATCCTCGCGCTTCCGCCCGCATGAGGGTCGAGCGGCTCGAACCCCTTGGGCGCAATCACGCGCAGTATCCCGTCCGTCAGATTCGCGGTTATCTCGTTCCTGTTCACGGCGTTCGGAAGGCTGAAAATCCTGTGGAACGCGCCGCACGGACGCTCGATCCTGTGGTAGTTCCACTCGCTGAAGCCGGTCTTCTGCCTGCGCTCTCCCTTTATGGTCAGGACGTTGTCCTCGACCTCGACGGTTATCCCGTCGACGTCCACGCCGGGAAGCTCGGCCTTGAGCACTATGCACTCTTCGGTCTCGTAGACGTCCACCGGCGGAAACCACACGCCGCAGGGCCAGAGGGGGCCGCGCACCCTGAGCATCGTCTCGTCGAAGAGACGGCTCATCCTTTCGTGCAGCAGGAGGAGGTCTTTGAAAGGGTCTTTCTTTATCGTCAAATATCGCTCTCCTCTCCGGCCCTGCCCGGCGAACCAGCGGCGATCCGGCCTTTTCAGGGTTCATCCGCCGGGGCCTGGAGCGAATCGTCTCATGCGGCCAGCCGGATTCCAGGCGCGCGCGCCGCATAAAATCATGTTATTTTATTATGTGACTTTTGTCAAGCGGACATGGCGTCCCGTGAGTTATGATATATCGTTGATTTTGCGGCTAACGATGTCTATAATAGCGCTATAAATTAAAAATCTGAACACTTAGAGAACAAAATGCCGATTCACAAACACCCGCTTGCTGAAATTTTTGGATTCCTAACCACAGACCGTGGTGATAAGGCAAATCGTTTTCGCACCCATCGCCTCTGCCCTTTCAACAATAAAGTGCCGAACTGCACAAAAGATAAAGCCAAAAATCCTCTCGGCGTCTGCAGTATTTATCAGGACGATGCGGCAGTTATCACCTGCCCGATCCGTTTCCGCGAGGACTGGATTATTGCAGATGACGCCGCATCCTTCTTTTTTGATGATAGAGCGACGTGGAGTTCACTGACCGAGGTGAGGATGAATGACTCGAATGGAAAGTCTGCCGGCAATATAGACGTTGTCCTCGTCGCTTATGACAAGAGCGGCAGAGTATCTGATTTTGGAGCGCTTGAGATACAGGCCGTGTATATCTCAGGCAATGTGCGTGAACCATTCGAATATTACATGAAAGACCCGCAGGGCCGCGCGTCAATGGACTGGTCAAAGGAACCAAACTATCCCCGACCGGATTATCTTTCGTCATCCCGCAAGCGGCTCGTTCCGCAACTTCTTTTTAAAGGCGGCATTCTTCACGGCTGGGGGAAGAAAACCGTTGTTGCGTTAAATAAGGGCTTCTTTGCCACACTGCCGAGTTTGAAGCGGGTGTCAAAAGCCGACGCGGATGTCGCATGGATCATATATGATCTAAAACTTGTTAGAGAAAAGGGCCAAAAGGCGAACAGATATTCTCTCACGAAGGTGGATGAAGTCTTCACCAAATTCGAACCGGCCCTTCTTTCTATAACCACGCCCTCTCCGGGAAGAATGCAAGATTTTGTGAAGCTGCTTCAGGAAAAGCTTGATGAGCAGCTCTAAACCGCTCCCGTGAATAAAACAATTGAGAGGCCATTTTGAGATGAATATGCGCAGACAAACGACATTATTTCCTGAATTCTCCGAGGAAGTGGAAGTGCCGAAGCCGGTAAATGTGGCATCCGTGCCTCAACGTAGCCCCTTCCGCTATCCCGGCGGCAAGACATGGTTTGTGCCGACATTTAGACAATGGATAACGCATATATCTCCGAAACCGAGAATTCTTGTTGAACCTTTTGCAGGCGGAGGGATTATAAGCCTTACCGCCCTGTTCGAAAACATCATTGAAAAGGCAATTATGACCGAATGGGATGAAGAAATAGCGGTTGTCTGGGAAACGGTCGTTAACGGCGAGGCTGAATGGCTCGCCAATCGAATTCTTTCTTTCAATTTAACAAGACAGGCAGTGGTAGACGAGCTGAATAAAACCTCGACTACAAAAAAAGAGAAAGCATTCAAAACAATCCTCAAGAATCGAACGTCTCACGGAGGAATCCTCGCCGACGGAGCGGGATTCCTCAAACACGGAGAGAATGGAAAGGGTATTCGTTCCCGCTGGTATCCTGGGACGCTTGCAAAAAGATTATTAAATCTTAATCAAGTCGCCGGCAGAATTGATTTCCGCCGCGCCGACGGATTAAAGACCATAGAGGAATCTGCTCCACGCAAGGATGCGATTTATTTTATCGACCCACCCTACACGGCCGGCGGCAAGAGAGCCGGGAAGC
>JAKAIQ010000040.1 GCA_021825035.1 Deltaproteobacteria bacterium
TGGAGGATTTTTAAATGAGCGGATATACCCCGGCCATGCAGGAGCTTATAAAGAAGGTCGAGGCCACGAGGCCCGCGAGGGTCGAGAAGGCCAAGAGGGGAGAGCACTTCCCGGCCCTGACCATGGAAGAGCGCCAGGAGTGGCTCAAAAAATACCACCCTGACTACAAGAACGATGGCAGAAGGCCCGTATTGGTCGGACCCAACAAGGGGCTGGTGCTCCCCGAAGAAGTCGCCAGTCTCCTTGAATCGAAGTCGAGGCTCAATACCGGAAATATCGACCTCTCGAAGGCGGACTACACCGTAGACCTCCTCGTCGTTGGAGCCGGGGGTGCGGGAACCGCCGCGGCTCTCATGGCGCAGGAGGCCGGAAAGAAGGTCCTTATCTCGACCAAGCTCCGCCACGGCGACTCAAATACCGTCATGGCCGAGGGCGGCATACAGGCCGCCGATCAGGAAGGGGACTCACCGTACTTCCACTACCTCGACGTAATAGGCGGCGGCCACTTCAGCAACAGGCCCGAGCTCGTGGCGGCCCTCGCCAACGACGCGCCGCTTATAATCCACTGGCTCGAAGACCTGGGCGTCATGTTCGATAAATTACCGGACGGCAGGATGAAGGTTCGTCACGGCGGCGGGACGAGCAGGAAAAGGATGCACTCCGCTGGCGACATGACCGGGGCTGAGATAATGAGGGTCTTACGCGACGAGTCGCGGAACCGCGATAGTGACATAAAGATACTTGAGTTCTCGCCTGCCGTCGAGCTCATCCTCGACGAAAAAGGTAGGGCCGCGGGAGCGATACTCTACAATCTTGAAACGAAGGAATACTACATCGTAAGGTCGAAGGCCGTCATCATCGCCACCGGCGGATTCGGGAGGCTCCACATACAGGGCTTCCCCACGACGAACCACTACGGCGCGACAGCCGACGGCGTCGTCATGGCTTACAGGGCCGGGGTCCTGCTCGAAGACATGGACTCGACCCAGTATCACCCCACTGGCGCGATATTCCCTGAGCAGAACGTGGGGCTCCTCATAACAGAAAAGGTCAGGGGCCTTGGGGCGCAGTTACTCAATACCGAAGGCGAGCAGTTCTGCTTTCCGCTCGAGCCGAGGGACGTGGAATCGGCCTGCGTCATAAGGGAGTGCCTTGATATCGGCAAGGGCGTCGTCACCCCGACCGGCAGGTACGGCGTGTGGCTCGATTCGCCCATGATAGACCTACTTCACGGCGAGGGCACGGTCAGGAAGGAGCTTCCGGCCAAGTACATCCAGTTCAAGCGCTACGACATAGACATAAGCAAGGAGCCGATGCTCATCTACCCGACGCTCCACTACCAGAACGGCGGCATAAAGATAGACGAGTGGGGGGCTACAACGATACCCGGGCTCTTCAGCGCCGGAGAGGTTGCTGGCGGGGTGCACGGCAGAAACCGGCTCATGGGCAACTCGCTTTTGGACGTCCTCGTATTCGGCAGGAGAGCCGGGATAAAGGCTGCCGAGTACATAGCCTCTTTCAAAGAAGGCGGAAAGCCGACGCTCAAGCGCATAGACGACTTCGAGAAGGAACTCAAGAAGGCGGGCATAACTGACGGGGCCGTAGGGCCGATACTCATCCCGAACTACGCGCCCGATCATGTGGCGGCCCGGCAGTGGGGGTAAGACCGTGGCCGTTTTCCGTTACCGTGACCGGAAAAGCCGACGTTCTTGCACATAAGATGGGTTATGGTATAATGCCCCTTCTTCGTTTCAGGGCATTCTTTAGTAAATTTGGTTGTAGCGTTTCATACCTGTAGCATATGTAAGTCATAAAGAGGGGTTATGCGGCATATAACCTCTCGCATACGTGTTTTTTCGCCATGCCGTTGCCGTATCGCTTCAATTTGCTTTATTTCCCGTAGCTTACAAAATATTTACGGAGGCCGATATCCATGAATATCCATGAGTACCAGGCAAAGCAGATCCTTGCGAAGTACGGTGTAGCCACCCCGCGCGGTAAGATCGCCTTCACCCCCGCCGAAGCCGAGGAGGTCGCCAAGGAATTCCTCCACAATAGCGAAGGCCCGGGCGTATGCGTCGTAAAGGCGCAGATACACGCAGGGGGAAGGGGCAAGGCAGGAGGGGTAAAGCTCGCCAAATCCAGAGAGGACGTCCTCAAGTTCTCAACCGACCTTCTCGGCAAGACCCTCGTCACCCACCAGACCGGCCCTGCCGGAAGAGTCGTTAAAAAGGTCTACATCGAAGAAGGCTGTCAGATAGCAAAAGAACTTTACCTCGGCCTTGTCGTTGACAGGTCGTCCCACAAGGTCGCGCTCATGGCCTCCACCGAAGGGGGCGTCGAGATAGAAGAAGTAGCCGCCAAGACCCCAGAAAAGATTTTAAAGGAGTTCATAGACCCGGCGGTCGGCCTTATCCCCTTCCAGGCAAGGAAGATAGCCTTCAAGCTCGGCCTCGATAAAAACGTGGTAGGGAAGGCCGTAAAGTTCATGTCCGGCCTCTATAACGCCTTCGTCGCCTCGGACTGCTCCATGGCCGAGATAAACCCGCTTGTCATAACAAAGGGCGGCGATATACTCGCCCTTGACGCAAAGATGTCTTTTGATGATAATAGCCTCTTCAGGCACAAGGACATAGAGGCCATGAGGGACCTCGACGAGGAAGACCCGAAGGAAATAGAAGCCTCCCGGTATAACCTCAATTACGTATCCCTCGACGGTTCCATCGGCTGCATGGTGAACGGCGCGGGACTCGCCATGGCGACGATGGACATAATAAAGCTTTACGGAGGGGCCCCCGCGAACTTTCTCGACGTCGGCGGCGGGGCCAATAAAGAGCAGGTCACGGCGGCGTTCAAGATACTCATGTCCGACCCGAACGTCAAGGCCGTTTTGGTCAACATCTTCGGCGGCATCATGAGGTGCGACATAATCGCGGACGGAATAATAGCCGCGGCAAAGGACGTCGGCATAAAGGTCCCGCTCGTGGTCCGGCTCCAGGGTACGAACGTCGAGCAGGGAAGAAAGATGCTCGCCGAAAGCAAACTTAACATAATAACCGCCGAGAAGATGAACGAGGCGGCTGAAAAGGTCGTTGCCGCGACAAAAAAATAAAAGAAAAACCTCCGGAGGTTTTTTGATATGAGCATACTCGTTAATAAGAGAACCAAGGTCATATGCCAGGGCATAACCGGCGAGCAGGGCACGTTCCACACCCGCCAGATGGTGGCCTACGGCACGAAGATGGTCGGGGGAGTGACGCCCGGCAAGGGCGGCACGACGGTAGATAACATACCGGTCTTCGATACAGTCGAGGAGGCCGCGCAAAAGACAGGGGCCGACGCGTCGGTCATATACGTCCCCGCGGCATTCGCCGCGGACGCCGTAATGGAGGCCGTGGACGCGAGGATAAAGCTCGTTATCTGCATAACAGAGGGCATACCGGTCCTGGATATGGTCAAGGTAAAGAAGTTCATGGAAGGCAAGGATTCCCGCCTGATAGGCCCGAACTGCCCCGGCGTCATAACCCCCAGGGAGTGCAAGATCGGGATAATGCCCGGCCATATTCACAAGGCCGGTTCCATCGGCGTGGTGTCGAGGAGCGGGACCCTCACGTACGAGGCGGTCGATCAGCTTACGGGCCTCGGGCTCGGGCAATCGACCTGCGTGGGCATCGGCGGCGACCCTGTTAACGGCACCAACTTCATAGACGTCCTCGAGCTCTTCAACGAAGACCCGGACACCCAGGCGATAGTCATGATTGGCGAGATAGGCGGCAGCGCCGAGGAGGACGCAGCTGACTTCATAAAGAGGAACGTCAGAAAGCCGGTAGTCGGCTACATCGCCGGCGTAACCGCACCCAAGGGCAAGAGGATGGGCCACGCCGGAGCCATAATTTCGGGCGGCAAGGGCACCGCGGACGAGAAGATCGAAGCCATGACTGCGGCAGGGATAAAGGTCACAAGGAGCACCGCCGACATCGGAAAAACCATGGTGGAAGCGTTGAAGAAGGTGTGATAAAATAGAGTATTGACAGTGGCTTACGTCCTGTGGTAAAAAAAACGCTCCGAAAAAATAGTGAATGCGGATTTGCCGGGCGTAAAGGGAAGTATTCTGTGCAGGACTGAGCTATCCGGCTCAGGGTAACTGATAACGCTTCTGGTGTTTCGTTTTGCAGGGGGCAGGGCTGGAATCCGGGCTAAAGGATGGCCGGAGGAAATCTTCAGAATTGTCATGTTATCCGTCCGCGGGCTAATGTATAAAAATATTAGTTTTAACAATATTCAAGAGACAGAGAGGTCAACAAATGGCTGAGCCGGCGAAAAAATTGGCAAAGATCGTAATAAACGAGAGGCTGTGCAAGGGGTGCAGCATATGCATCGATTTCTGTCCGACGAACGTCCTTGAGCTCAAGGGTTCTTGCGTTGCCGTAAAAGACCTTGAGGCCTGCACGAGGTGCCAGCTGTGCGATCTAAGGTGCCCGGACTTCGCTATACAGGTATTCTAAGAGTTACCGGTTATCGGTTATCGAAACCGGTAATCGTTATCGGTTATCAGTTAACCGATAAACTGGCAACTATCCACTGATAACCGTTACTGTTTTTACTCATTAGGGGGTTCATAAATGGCACAGAAGAAAAAGCTCCTACAAGGCAACGAGGCGTGCGTTGAGGGGGCCTTATATGCCGGCTGCAAGTTCTACGCAGGGTATCCCATCACGCCTTCGACCGAGATAGCCGAGGGCCTCTCGGTGAGGCTCCCGAAGGTCGGCGGCAAGTTCATCCAGATGGAAGACGAGATAGCCTCGATCGCGGCGGCCATAGGCGGGTCGGTGGCGGGCTTAAAGAGTCTTACGGCGACATCGGGTCCTGGGTTCTCCTTGAAACAGGAGTGCCTTGGGTACGCGTGCATTGCTGAGATACCGCTTGTTATCGTAAACGTCATGAGGGGAGGCCCTTCGACGGGCTATCCCACGGGCCCTTCTCAGGCTGACATCATGCAGGCCAAGTGGGGCACCCACGGCGACCATCCGGTAATAGCCGTGACCCCGTCCTACGTCCAGGAGATACTCTCGGAGACCGTCAGGGCCTTCAACCTGGCCGAGAAGTTCAGGACCCCGGTAATAGTCCTCTATGACGAGATAATCGGCCATATGAGGGAGCCGATAACCATCCCCGTCCCAGGAGAGTTGGAGGTCATCGACAGGGAAAAGGTCACCTGCGAGGCAGACGAGTACTTCCCCTACGACGAGCGCTACGAGATAGCGCCGCTCGCTCCCTTCGGCTCCGGCTACAGGTTCCACGTCACCGGCCTCAACCACAAGAAGGACGGATTCCCCACGAACGACTCCAAGCAGATAGACGCCAACAACAGGCGCATAATGAGAAAGATCGAGAACCACAAGGAAGAGATCTGGAAGAACGAGGAGACCTTCCTTGACGACGCCGAGGTCGTGGTCTTCACGCTCGGCTCAACGGCACGCTCCGCGAGATTTGCCGTGAACAAGGCCCGCGAGGAAGGGATAAAGGCCGGACTATTGAGGCCGCTTACCATATGGCCCTTCCCGGATAAGGCCATAACCGAGCTTTCGAAGAGGGTAAAGGCGATAATCGTCCCGGAGATGAACCTGGGACAGATGACGCTCGAGGTCGAGAGGTGCTCGAAGAAGGCCGACGTTGTCGGCATTCATAGGGTCGACGGCGAGCCGATAACCCCGGCCCAGATACTCGACGCCATAAAGAAGCATAAATAAGAAAAGGCAACGGAGGTTTACCAAATGTCCACAGCCGCTCCTGAAAAAAAAGAAAAGGTCGTCCAGCCCTTTGATTACGATAAGTACCTGCGGCCCAACAAGCTCCCGCATATCTGGTGCCCCGGATGCGGCCACGGGATAGTCTTAAAGGCATTACTTCGGGCCATAGACAAGACCGGGCTTCCGAAGGATAACATCGTCATGGTCTCCGGGATCGGCTGTTCGAGCCGTACGCCCGGATACGTTGATTTCAACACCATGCACACGCTCCACGGCCGCGCCATGGCTTTCGCTACCGGAATAAAGTTTGCCAGGCCCGACCTCAAAGTGATAGTGGTCACCGGCGACGGCGACGCGCTCGCCATAGGCGGAAACCATTTCATCCACGCGTGCCGGAGGAATATCGACATGACGGTGCTGGTATATACCAACGCCACCTACGGCATGACCGGCGGGCAGTACTCTCCGACCTCGCCCATAGGGTCAACGGCTACGACCAGCCGCTACGGCAACATCGAGCCGCCGTTCGACACCTGCGAGATGGCGAAGGCATCGGGCGCGAGTTTTGTTGCGAGGGGAACGGCCTATCACACCATAGAGCTTGAAAGGACGATATACGACGCCCTCATGCACAAGGGCATGTCGGTCGTCGACATAATCGACGCCTGCCCGACGTACTTCGGCAGGATGAACAAGTACAAGAGCGCGACCCAGATGATGGAGATACTCGAGAAGGACAATACCGTTAACATAAAGCAGGCTGACAAGCTGCCGCCAGAAAAGCTTCAGGGCAAGATGCTAAGAGGCGTCCTTCACAAGGTGGACAGACCGGAGTACTGCGATCAGTACGAGGAGCATGTGATAAAGAAGGCAACTTCCAAAGAGTAGTCTTTACCGGAGGACATAATGAGCGAGAGATACGAGATACGTTTCAGCGGTTCCGGCGGGCAGGGCATGATACTCGCGGGGATAATAATGGCGGAGGCCGCGTCGATCTACGGCACGAAGAACGCTGCGCAGAGCCAGTCCTACGGCCCTGAGTCGAGGGGCGGGGCATCCAAGGCCGAGGTCATAATAAGCGATCAGCCCATCGACTACCCGAAGGCTACTTCGATTAGCTGCATGCTCGCCATGACGCAGGAAGCCTGCGACAAGTATCACGGCGACATAAAGGACGGGGGCATACTCCTCGTTGACGCCGAAGAGGTAAAAAAGATCCCGGACGGCAAGTTCAGGGTCTTTTCCTTCCCGATTATCGGCACGGCGCGGGACGAGCTCGGCAAGACCATCGCGGCTAACATTGTGTCGCTTGGCATGATAACCGAGCTTACCGGCATCGTCACCCACGAGGCCATAGAAAAGGCGGTTCTCGCCAGGGTCCCAGCCGCGTTCCTCGACTTGAATAAAAAGGCCCTTCAGCTCGGGTTCGAGAAAGCGAAGGGACTGAAGAACAAGTGAGGCTCTTAAAGGCGGACGAAAACCAAAGCCCTCTCATCGGAAGATGACGAGGGCTTTGGTTTTGCAGCGCCGCACTACCATGTCCTTCGTTTTCACCGTAAGAACGCTTTTCCGGATCGCTCAAATCTGCACTTCGTAACTTAAATCGTGAAAATTCTTTAGTTATAATGACGAAAGTTGTCACTCTATCGGCTCTATATATGATTGATTTAGAGCTAACATTCCGTTATTTAAGGATAATTTGAATTGGCACACGAATTGCTTTTTTAATGTGGAGTTTTCAGTAAAGCGACGCAGTTACAAAAAAACCTGAGAGAGGTTGCATATATGAAAAAGCTGCTTATGGCAATTGCCGTTTTTTCGGTTGTATTCATTTCAAGGGACGCGTCTGCGCTTCTAAGCGTCGAAGGCAGGTACTGGTTCACAGGCCTTAGCGGCACGGCCAACATCTCAGGCTCGGGGATTCCCGGTACAGGAGTCGACCTGGTCAAGGACCTTGGACTCCAGTCCAACACCGGTTTCCCTGAAGTCCGGGTAGGATTTAATATCGGAAGCAACAGGATCAGGTACGACTTTGTCCCGCTCAAGTGGGGCGGAACCTCTACACTATCGCAGACATTCAATTTTAATGGCCAGACCTTCTCGGCCAGCGACAGGACAAGCTCGGAGCTTCGGGCCAATTATCACCGACTCGGATTCGAGCACGATTTCATAGATGCGGCCGGCGAAAGGCTCGGGGCCATAATCGAGGTGAAATACTTCGATATGAAAGCCGCCGTAACTGATTTAACCCGTGGCATGGAAGCCTCGAAAACGCTTGCCCTGCCGATCCCTTCAGTAGGCGTGACAGGCCGCGTTGCGCTCCCGTTTCTTTTTGGAGTGGACGGTGAGGTGAGCGGCATAAGTCTTGGCAGCGCTGCCTATGTAATAGACGGCGAGGCGGGAATGGACTTCAAGCCTATTCCTTATTTCAGCCTTACCGGCGGATACAGGGCGTTGGTACTCCACTTCGATCACAACGACTCGAAGGCGAACATGACGGTTAAAGGCCCCTTTGCCGGGCTGAAGGCTGAATTTTAGCTTATGACGAATTGTTTGACGCAGTGCCATCGGAAGCGGGCAATAAAGGCCCTGCCGGACGTGTTTATCTAATGTATTCGACCTCAACAGGAGGGCCTGCAACCTGAGTTCGAGAGAAGACATAAAGAACAGGTAAAACCGGTTTTACCAAGCTTTAATTTTATGTTGTTTATCATCTTTCATTTTATTTATGACTCTTTTCGACTCGAATAGCAATCTCCTCGGCATACTCCACCTTTACGAGAAATAGTCCCTGCGGAGGGGCGGTCATGGCCGCAGCCTCGCGGTTCTTGGCCTCTATAATAGTCTTTATGTCGTCGGGCTTCAGTTTGCCCTTGCCGAGGGTGACGAGAGTCCCCACCATTATCCTTACCATGTGTCGGAGGAAAGCAGTCCACATCACCTCGAACTCAATCATCCCTTCGGGCTTCTCAGATATTTCAATGGAAGTCACCTCCCTTATCGAGTGCCGGGCGTCGGAGTCGGCGGCCCTGAAAGACGAAAAGTCCTTCTCGCCTATCATGTGCTTCGCGCCTTTTCTCATGAGATCGACATCGACGGGCTGATAGACGAACCACGTGAAGTTACGCATGATCGATGACGGATAGCGCCTGTTAAGGACCCTGTAAAGGTAGGTCTTTCCGTTCGAGTTCCGGCGCGAGTCGAAATCCGGCGGGACTTCCGCGGCGTCCTTTATCACTATGTCTTCGGGAAGGATGGAATTGAGCGCCTGAATTATCCCGGGTAGCGGAATGCGGGAGGCGGTCTTGAAGTTCGCCACCTGCCCCCAGGCGTGCACCCCCGCGTCGGTGCGGGAAGCTCCAGTGAGGTTTACGGGCGAGCCCGTGAGCTTTTCGATAGCCTCGGCGAGCTTCCCCTGGATCGTCGGGTGTCCGGCCTGCGCCTGCCAGCCCGCGTAGTGCGTGCCTTCGTATTCGATGAGGAGTCTGATGTTGCGCATTTTTAAGGTAAGACTATCAGTTAAATCCACCTTTTCCAAAGGTGGAAAAAGGGTGATTATGAAGCGAATTTTAACTTTTTCGGGCCTCTGCGCTTTCGGCCATCGTTTGACGTGCGTAAAGCCGCCCTGCCTTCAAGGGACTTTCTAAAATTTCCCCTGTCCCCTCTTTAAAAAAGAGGGGAACAAATGTTCGATAACCGTACCCCTCACCCCACCCCTCTCCCACAAGGGGAGAGGGAGAAAGCGGACTTCTTTTAAATACCCCTCCCTTGATGGGAGGGGACAAAGGGGAGGGTGAAAGAAACGCCGCTTAAAATGCGATATTGCTTCCCCTTCGCTTCTCGCACAACGGCCTAAGAAACTCCCCTGATGGGGGAAGGGGAGAGCTACCCTCCAAGCTCCGGTTCGGCAACGTCGAATTCAACGATCATGCCGACAGGAAAAGTAATAGCATATCTTTCAGTATCGCGCTTAACCGTCTGCGAAGTGGGAATTACCAATCCAAGATAATTGACCGCTTCATTACTGAAAGCCTTGTGGTTGAAAGGGCCTTTATAGCCGGCAGGCAGGCTGACTTCATAAGTGCCTACCTCAAAATTTGCGCCTATCTTATGTTTTACGTCCGCATGCAAATCATGTTTTTCGCCTTTGTGCGTAAAATAAAAAAATACGGTTGAAACCATGTGTTCATTGTCGCCGCTGAGGTCTGAATTCAGGACGCATTTGTAGAATTCGACCCTGGCGTTAGGCCTATGTATCATGCGTTTACGTTCCTTTGGTTTGCGGATTTTTACTTTTCGCATTTGGCTATCCTCTCATCCCAGCCTTCCCCCGCGAGGGTGGAAGGGGTAAACATTACAGCTCATTCCGCCCACAGCCACGGGTAACGGCCACGGTATTATAAATAATCCCTTATAAGAAGCTCCGCTATCTGAACGGCATTAAGCGCCGCGCCCTTGCGGAGGTTATCCGACACTATCCACATGTTGAGGCCGTTTTCTATCGATTCGTCCCTGCGGATCCTCCCGACGTAGACCGGGTCGGTTTCGGCGGCATCAACCGGCATCGGGTAGAGCCCCTTTTTTATGTCGTCCACAACCTTAACCCCCGGCGCTTTCGTTAGAAGCGCCTTCACGTCCTCCGGGTCTACGGGTTTCTCGGTCTCGACGTTGACCGCCTCCGAGTGCGACACGAATACCGGCACACGGACTGTCGTTGCCGTCACCCTTATTGAATCGTCGCCGAAGATCTTCCGGGTCTCGTTCACCATCTTAATCTCTTCCTTCGTGTAGCCGTTGTCGAGGAAGGAGTCTATCTGCGGCAGGCAGTTGAACGCTATCCTGTGCGGGAAGACCTTCTGCTCGTACGTCCTCATGTTGTAGAGCGCCCGCACCTGGTCGGAGAGCTCGTCCATCGCTTCCCTGCCGGCCCCGGATACCGACTGATAGGTGGATACCACTATCCTTTTTATTTTGTATTTGTCGTGTATTGGCTTAAGCGCGACGACCATCTGGATGGTTGAGCAGTTCGGGTTGGCTATGATGTTCCTTTTCTTGTATTTGCCTATGTCGCCGGGGTTTACCTCGGGAACGACAAGCGGTATCTCCGGGTCCATCCTGAACTGGCTTGTGTTGTCGATGACGACGCACCCGGCTTTTGCCGCCACGGGCGCGTAGATTGCGCTTACGCTCGCGCCCGGCGAGAATAGCCCGATATCTACGCCCTCGAAGGTCTCCTTTTCGAGGAGCTTTACCGGAAGCTCCTTACCTTTGAATGGGAGCGAGCTTCCGGCGGAGCGTTCGGAAGCTAATAGCGTAAGTTCCTTAACCGGGAAGCCCCTTTCCTCGAGTATCTTTATGAACTCCCCTCCGACTACGCCGGTCGCTCCGGCTATGGCGACGTTATAGGCCTTTTTCTTCACTCTAAAATCCCCTTTTATTTGATACTAAAATAATAAGGCAAAATAGGCGGTTAAGTCAAACAGGATTGTGCGCCTCATCGGGCCCTTTCCCACAGGGGAGAGGGGAAATCAGCCACGGCCATGATATCCGGGAGAGATCGTTTAACAATTGCCCGCCTCGCGGCGTCCCCTCTCTTGATGGGAGGGGGTAAAGGGAAGGGTGAAACTGAAGGGCAAGGTCTCTGACCTTGCCCTTCAGTTGTCTATTGGCAATGCGGCTTCCTAAGCGTGCGCGTGGGAGGAGCGCTCCTTTTTTGCCTGTCCCTGCCCGGCGACGCCCTTTTTGCCCCTCTCCATGAACTCGCGCGCCTGATGGACGAAGGCCTCCATGCGGGTTATGGAGTTCGAGTCCTCTATGCCCTCGTAGACCATGTTCAGGTAAGGGATATTCTGGTTCTGCTCGCGGAGCCTCTTAAGTACGGCGTTTACGACCGTACCCGGCATGCAGGTAAACGGCATGGCGTTTACGATGCCGTGCGCGCCCTTCGTTATGTAGTCGATGGCCTTGCCGACCGAGAGTATCGCCTCGCCCTCGAAGGTGTCCGGTAGGTAGGAGATGGCGTTCTTAAGTATCTCCTCGACCCTCGGCTCGTGGCCTCCTCTGAGGTCGCCGTTAAGGATATTTTCCATCTTCTTTTCGTCTTTCCTCTGGAAGAAGTCCTAGACACCGGTACG
>JAKAIQ010000041.1 GCA_021825035.1 Deltaproteobacteria bacterium
CATAGATGTCGACCTCGCTCTTTTTTATGAGATGAAGGAGGAGGTCGAGCGGGCCTTCGAATATGTCGAGCTTGACGTTATAGCTCATGTTTACCGGTTTGTTAGAGGCTAACGGCCCGGGCGCGCACCCCGGCTTGTCTCGAGGCCTATCGCCTTCCTCGCCTCCGCCATGGTGGCTTCGGCGGCCTCTCTCGCCTTCATGCTCCCCTCTTCGAGGATGGCCTCGACCCCGCCGGGGTCTTTCTCGAACTCGGCGCGCCTTTTACGGACAGGCTCGAGCATGGCGAGGACCCTGGGTATCACGGACCTCTTGCATTCCGTGCATCCTATGAGCGCGCCCGTGCAGCCCTCGCGCACCCATTGAATCGTGGGTTCGTCCGAGTACAGGAGGTGGAAAGTGATGAACAGGGGGCAGACGTCCGGATTGCCGGGATCGGACCTTCTTTTCCTCGCGGTATCGGTCATCATATGGAGCATCTTCCGCTCGACCGCATCAGGCGGGTCAGACAGGAAGATCGCGTTATTGTAGCTCTTGCTCATCTTTCTCCCGTCGGTGCCGAGAACCCTCGGCTGGGAGGTCAGGATCGTCTGCGGCTCGGGGAATACCTCGCCGTAGAAGTGGTTGAACCTCCTCGCTATCTCCCTCGACAGCTCGAGGTGCGGCGCCTGATCTATGCCGACCGGGACCTTCTCGGCCCTGTATATTATTATGTCCGCGGTCTGGAGCACCGGGTATCCCAGAAACCCGAATGTGTGCAGGTCTTTGTCCCTTATCTCCTGAAGCTGCTCCTTGTAGGTCGGGTTCCTTTCAAGCCACGAAAGAGGCGTTATCATCGAGAGGAGCACGAAGAGCTCGGCGTGCGCCTTCACGAAAGACTGCCTGAAGACCGTGGCCTTTCGAGGGTCTATCCCCACGGAGAGCCAGTCGATCGTCATCTCGACGGCGTTCTCCCTTATCTTCCCCGGCTCGGCGTAATCGGTCGTGAGCGCGTGCCAGTCGGCGACGAAAAAAAAGCACTCGTACTCCTCCTGGAGCCTGAGCCAGTTGGCAAGTACGCCGTGGTAGTGGCCGAGATGGAGCTTCCCGGTAGACCTCATACCGCTCAGGACGCGCGCCGGCATCAGTATGCGCCCCCCGTCAGAAGCCCCACCATGAAGAAAACGATGGGCGATACGATAGTGTTTATTACCCCGGTGAATATGAGGAGGATGAGTATCATAAACCCGTAAGGCTCTAGCTTCGAGAAGGCGAAGGCCTTGTCCATGGGGAGAAGGTATGAAACGACCTTGCTCCCGTCGAGCGGCGGGATGGGTATCATGTTGAATATGGCGAGCGAAACGTTTATGACCACGCCCATGTCGATCATTATGAAAAGCGGCCTGTATACCTGGGGCGACAGCGCGGAGGCGAGAAGGTCGCCGCGGACGGCGAAGACCTTGTGGAGCAGGGCGAAAAAGGCCGCCAGGCCAAGGTTCGAAAGAGGCCCGGCCAGAGACACGTACATTATCCCCTTTGAGATGTTCCTGAAGTTCCTCGGGTTTATCGGCACCGGCTTCGCCCATCCGAACATGCCGGAAAGGAAGAGCGCGAGCGTCCCGACGGGGTCCAGATGCTTAAGGGGGTTCAGGGTGACGCGTCCGAGCATCTTCGCGGTCGGGTCGCCCATCCTGTAAGCCGTCCAGGCGTGCGCGCACTCGTGGACGGTGAGCGCCAGGAGAATCGGCGGCGCCGTAAGGAGCATCCTCTGTATGTATTCCTGGAACATGTCGCTTTTCGACCCCGGCGGAAGCCGCCGGAGAATAAAAACCCCCGAAATATCTTTAATTTTCAAGTTTATCAGATGGAATGCCGGAGCGTCAACGCAAATCTTTTCATGCGCTTTGCCGCGGCTTCAAGGGACGGGGCCGCGCCGCTATCCGCCGGCCCTTAGACGGTTCTTCACGAACTCCTCCTCGTCCTTCCTCTCCGGAAGCTCGCCGTCGAGCTTTTTTTCGAGCAGGAGCCTCAGCGCCTCGCCTATCGCCGGGCCTTTCTCCACCCCCATCCTCAAAAGGTCGGCCCCGGTCAGCTCCGTCCCCATGCGCTTAATCTCCCTGATGAACAAAGACAGCGCCTTCCTTGCGGCCTCGTCCTCCGACCTGGCGAGGAGGTAGAGTTCGACTTCGAGGGGCAACCGCGAAAGAAGCGCATGGAGACCGCTGTTCTTTTTGACGAACCCGATCTTTTTCAGGGCGTCAAGGCCCGGCCTGCGGGCTTCGAGCACCGAGAGATTCTTCCTTCCGTTTATCATCAGCCTTTTCATCAGGCCGGAATATCCGGCGTCGTCGAGCGAATCGGTGAGGGCTAGATACATGACCAGCCATGCCTCGGCCTTCTCCCCGGAATAAAGCAGCTCGTGCCAGGTTATCGCCTCCCGCGCCCTTTCGAGGAGCTTTTCCCTTTGCGCATCCCACGTCAGGCCCTCGTGGATGAGCCTGAGGAGGCCGATCTCGTGGAGGGCGCGCAGCGTCTTAACCGCGGACTCCTCTTCGAGGATGTGCCTCAGCTCGTCGAGTATCCGCGCGCCGGAAACGCGGGATAGCATGTCGAGCCTGACGGAGTTCTTGAGAAGGTTGAGGGTATGCCTGCCTATCCTGAAGCCGAACTTCTCCGAGAACCTGACGGCCCTCAGCATCCTCGTGGGGTCCTCGACGAAACTGAGATTATGGAGCACCCTTATCGTCCTTTCCTTGATGTCCCTTTGAGCGCTGAAGAAGTCCACGAGTTCGCCGAAGCGTTTTGGCGCGAGGGCCACAGCGAGCGTGTTCATAGTGAAGTCCCGCCTGTAAAGGTCGAGCTTGAGCGAAGACCGCTCCACGGTCGGCAGCGCCCCGGGCTTCTCATAATATTCGAGCCGGGCGGTCGCGACATCCACCTTGAAGCCGCCGGGAAAGACCACGACCGCGGTCCTGAACCTCTGGTGCGGCCTGACCTTGAGCCCCCTATCCCGCGCGAATTCGCCGGCAAAGACTATGCCGTCACCGCCCTCTATTACGATGTCGATGTCCAGGTTCTCCCTTCCGAGGAGAAGGTCCCGGACAAAGCCGCCGACGACGTAGGCCTTCATCCCGAGGGACTCGGCGGTCGCTCCGGCGCCTGCGAGCGTCTCGTACGCCCACCCCGGAAGCCTCTCCCGCATCATCCGCGAAAGATGGCGCGCCTGGCCGGGCTTCCCGGCGCTTTCCTTCAAACCATCCTGGTAGAGCTTCAAAAGGTCGGTGCGGGTTATGACGCCGGCGAGCCTTCCGTTTTCGAGCACCGGCAGAAGCCTCTGCCCGTGGCCGACCACCTTCTCGCGTATCTCGTCTACGGAGGTCCAGGCCGACACGGACTCGCAGCCGGTGGTCATGTAATCGCTCACCGGGGCGTCCGAAAGCCCGTGATACACGGCCTTGTCGACGACCTGGCGCGTGATTATCCCGGCAAGCTCGCCGTTCTCGGCGACCGGGACGGCGTTTATGTTGTACCGGAGCATCAGCTCGACGGCGTTTCCAAGGGGCGTTGCCGGACTTACGGCTATCGGCGGGAAGGACATTATATCCGCGGCGGTCTTCTCCGGGGCTATATTTTCCCTCAGGGCCGAAAGGAGCCTTTCCCTCGCTTCTATGAGCGTGGTATCTCGCAGCGTGGCCGAGGCGGCCTCACGATGGCCGCCCCCTCCGAGAGCCCTCGCGACCCTGCCGGCGTCCACCCTCGGGTTGCGGCTCCTCACGACCACGTGTACCCTGTCGCGCGTGTCGGCGAGAAGGAAGAGACTCTTCATTCCCCCGGTCTCCATCATGCGGTGCGCGATGGTGGCGATGTCGCCGGAGTATTTCTCGAGATAACCCGCGGCAACCACGACCTCGGCGCCCCCTATGACGTAAGAAGTCCGTGAATTGAGGAAATCGTTCAAAACCGAGACCTCTTCGGCGGTAAGCTCCTTCCTCAGAAGCTCGGCCACGGCCCTCAAATCCGCGCCCATCGAAAAAAGATATGAGGCGGCCTCGAAGTCTTTGGCCGTAGTCGAGGGGTAGCTCAAGGAGCCGGTGTCCTCGTATATGCCGGCCATGAGGACAGTGGCGTCCTCATGGGTAAGCTCGAGCCTTTTTTCGCGTATGAGAAGCGTAAGCACGGTCGTCGTGGAGCCGTACTGCTCGATGGCCTCCACCGAGCCTGCGATATCCCCCGCGGACGGCGGGTGATGGTCGTAGATGTGTATGTCGAGCCCCGGCCGCCCTATTATCTGCGAGAACCGCCCGATCCTCGCCGGATTCCTCACGTCAACGAGTATGAGCCTCGTGACCCCGGCGAGGTCTATGTCCTTCGCGCGCTCGAACCTGTACGGGAAATGATGGGTCTCAAGGGCCTCCCTGAGACCTTTCTCAAGGGAGCCTGAAAAGACGAGGCGGGCGCCGGGATAGAGCTTCCCGGCGGCTATCATCGAGGCGAACGTATCGAAATCAGCGTTGGTATGCGAGGTTATGACGTCCATAAGCCGATATTAGCATACTTACGGAGCCGTTACAAAACCGCGCGTCATTTCTTCGGGCCAGTCTCTTTCCCCTTTTTGGCCGGCTCGTTCTTCTGCGGCTGCGAGTGGCACCTGAAGCAGTCCTCGAGCGGGAACGCGACTCTGCCGTGGCAGACGCCGCAGTACTGCCCGGAGATGATCTTCATCATGTTCATGTCCGGGTTGCCGCCTTTCTCATCCTTGAATATCGACGGGTGGCAGGTGTCGCACGCCATCTGGGCGGTATGCGCGCCGTGGGGGAACATGACGTCCGGCGGATGAGGAGAGTACCTGGTCGCCGGCATCACTATGTCGGAATCGAGCGCCTTCAGCTTGCCGTTCCCGTCAAGCGAGGCAACGGGGCTTATCTTTCCTTCCTTCAACGCCAGCGCCCAGTCGACCCGGTTGCCGAAATCGTCCTTAGGAAGGCCTTTGAGCAGCGCTTCCATCTTCTTGTCCGTCGGCGTCGGCAGGCCGTATGAATGGCATCGTTCGCATTCATTGGCCCCGAAGGCGGTCTTGCCGTCATGGCACCTGCCGCAGTACCTGCCGGCTTCGATATCCGACTGCTTTATTTCCGTCGTGTTGGCGCGGAGCTTGAAGCCGAGATCTGTGTGGCATGCCTTGCATGAGTATCCGACGCGGTGCGGCCAGTGGGGGAAGACCACGGGCCTGAGGCCCTTTTCGCCGCTTATGCCTTTATTCATGACTACCGAGCCGTACTGCTCCGGCGGCTTTATCTTCCTGTAGATATCGATCGAAGACTCCTGCCCGGCGAGGATTGGGCGTGCCGGGAACAGCGCGGCTAACGCGATCGGGAGCAATAATGCCATGAACGATTTCATTCGGCGCACTTAAGACCTCCGGTTAAGAAAATTGCTTTTTTTGAAGCCTCGGCGTCGATGCCGGGCCAGGTTCGCTTGCATCGCGTTACGGCCGCGTCCGCTCAGTATCCGGCATGGCAGGCGGCGCATATCTTCTCATAATCGACCCTGAGCATCTTTTTATGCCTGAGCCTGTTGTGAGGGTCGTGGCACGTCTGGCAGACCATCCTCCCGTCCCCGGTCAGGGGGAGATTGCGCGGTATGTTTATCTTCGGCTCCACGCCTATGGGATGCCCGCTGACGGGATGGTTGTCGATGTCCCCCATATGGCACTTGGTGCAGGTCGTCACCGGGTCGAAACTGAGCGCCGGCGGCTGCGCCGTATGGCATAGATGGCAGTACTGCCTTGCCCCGAAGTCATGCGGGTTCACGAGCTTCTCGCCTTCTCCGTCATCGTCCATGGCCGCGACGGCGCGGAAAGGCGCCGCGGAGAAAACGAAGAAAACAAGAAGCATTGCAAAAATCGCCGCGTATCCCCTGCAATACCGGATCAAGTTCAAACCCTCTCCTCCGTCATAAAAGACCGGTCTTCGCCGCTCCGCGTCTTCCGAGCCGGCCCCTTGATCATGGGGCCGCAGTCAAAGTCCTCGTCAGTTGACGCAACTCGATATCGTGTTGCAATTGTACGTGGCCATGACGCCGTTGGTGAAATTGCTGAAGTTGTTGTTGCAAACCGGGTCCGTGGACGGCGTGATAGTCCTGAAATACATCTGGGCGGCGGTTCCGGTCGAGGGCCGCTTGTATGATTCCACGCAGGCCCCGTTCATCATCCTGTAGCCGAGCGGGTCCGTCCCTGAGACTGACCCGGCCGCCGCGTTCGAGCCGTGTACGCCCTTCATCTCGTTATTCCCGTTGACCACGACGCTGCTCCCGCCGTGGCACGTCAGGCAGAGTATGCCGAACTTGTTGCCGTTGTTCCCGGTGTTTATGCCTGCTGTGTAGAAGGGCGAGTTCGCGCCGAGCCCGTCGACCGGGTGCGGGACCCTGGAATAGTTGGCGTAAGGCCCGACGTATCCCTCGTCCCCGTACACGTCCCTCCTGTGGCAGTTGTAACAGAAGTTGGCGATGCTCCCGACCCCCGTTTCGTTGGCCCGCAGTATCCATTTGTTGTTCGAGCCGTGCGGCCCCTTGGGGTCGGACGAATTGGACGAGCCGTGGCAGTCCGAGCACGTCATCGTGCTCGTATGGGTCATGTTGTAAAGGCCGAGCTTGAGGCTCGTCTGCTGGTAATAGCCGTTCATGAACGTATAGGTAAGGCCGAGGGCCGGTGAGGCCGGCCAGTTGGGGTTCGCGGTCAGGGGGGGCTGATTCTGCCCGGCGCTGGCGAAGGCAGGATGAAAGCTCATGTTGTAGATATTGAAGTCCGCCGTCGGATCGGACTCGAACGCGATCGTCCCGTTCGCGTCTCCGGAAGGCACGGTCGGAGGCGTAATCAGATAGGCGTAATACGAGTGGCATTTTATGCAGACGTAGCTTTCGAGATTGTTTGAGCCGGGCGTGAGCGTTGTCATGTCGACCACCGTGTACGTCGTGGCGGCCCTGCCGGCCGCGCCCCACGGATTCGGCATGACGCCCCAGCCGCCGAGCATGTTGGGCCCCGCGATATTGCCGTTCGTCCCGCCTGCGGCATGGTCTCCGGCCATGGAGCCGTGGGCGTTGTGGCAGTCGGCGCACTTGACGTGCCTGTTGGACCCGGCGAGCTTCGAGGGGGCCTCTCTCACCGGGTCGCCTGGATTCTGCCTTGAAGGCGTATGAAGCCCGTAGGTGGCGGCTGACTTCACGTCGTGCCTGTACGGATAATTGAAGAGCGCGTCGATATTGCCGGGGGCCACGTTGCCGTTATGGCACGCGAGGCAGACCTGCTCCTCGCCGTTGAGCTCGAGGAGGTCGCGGCCCTTGGCGCCGCCGTGCGTCCGGTGGCATGCGAGGCAGCTCTGGGTCTGCGGCGTGTTCTGGCACGGGCCTCCGTTGCACGTGTAAGCGGACATGTCCTCATACCATGGGCTCGTGCCAACGCCGTTCCACGTGGCGGTCGAGGTCTTGTGCACGGAGGGATTGGCGTCCCAGTACCTCTTTTCGTGGCACGCCGTGCACACTGTGAGGTTGTTCGCGGAGACGTCGTACGCTATGGTGGCGGTGAGGAACTTCGGATACGCCGTCCCGTGCGGGTCATGGCAGGTGGTGCACTGGATGTTCTTGTTGGTGTCGAGCTTGATATCGAGATTGCCGAAGGTGATCCCGTCCGCCCCCGGGGAATTGAGCTCCACGTTCGAGGGGTATGATAGGGAGTACGCGAAAGATATCGGATGCTGGTTGGTGAGGTCGGTCCCTATGTACGAGACCGACGATGGCGTAAGCTTGCCCGAGCTGTCGATGTCGGACCCGCTCAGGGTGATATTTATAGGCATCGCGCCGGACCCGGCGTTATTGAGCACGTATCCTATGGCTATCGTCCCGTCATGGCACGAAAGGCACAGCTTTGAGGCGCCGGTGGGCTGGCTTAGCGCCGCCGGATTCGGGGACATCGTGGCCACGAGCGACTGGCTGGCGTAGACGTTGTACGTGGCGCCCGAAGCGGCCCTGTTCCAGATCGGTCCGGAGGGCGCGGAGTTGTGCGGGGTATGGCAGAAGACGCATATCTCGGACGTGTAGGTGGTCTGGATATAGCCCGTCTGGGACATGGAGCCGAAGTTGTGCCTTGTGCCGGCGATGCCCGCGAGCGCGGGCGAGGCATTGGCGAAAGCGAGGACGAGAAGGAGCGCGAGCATCGGCCTGACGCGGCGGCCAAAAACCGGCCTCTCCGGCGCGCCGGCGCACGCCCGGCTATCCGTTGCCGAGATACTCAAAGACCTGAACCCTCCCGTTGTACGAGTCGGAGACGTATATGTTGTCGCCGCTGTCTATGAACAGGCCGCACGGCATCCAGAACATCCCGGCCTCCGTGCCGATGCTCCCGAAATTCAGGAGAAACCTTCCCTCGCGGTCGAATATCTGGACGGTGTCGAAAAGCGCGTCCGCCACGTAGATGTGGCCGTCCCTGTCTACGGCGACGCCCTTCGGCCTGCCGAAATTTCCGGTGCCGTCGCCCTGTTTGCCGAACTTGGCAACGAACTTACCGGTATCGTCGAACATCTCGACCCTGTAGTTCATCGAGTCTATCACGTAGAGCTCGCCGTTCCTGTCCACGAACAGATCGACCGGGTAGTTGAACTCGCCCGGCCCGGTGCCGCGCCTGCCGATGGTCCGCAGAAGCCCGCCCTTTAGGTCATAGACCTTCACGTTCTGAGCGACGGTGTCGGAGACATAGATGAGCTTGCGAGTTCTATCGACGGCAATGCCGGTCGGCCTCCGCCCGGCGGCGAAGCCGTACTTGAAATCCCCGTCCCTGTCAAAGACGAAGACCTTTCCGAGGATGGAATCGGTCACGTACATTTCATCGTCCGCTCCGATAGCCACCGCTATGGGCGAGGAAAACTCCGAATCGCCCGCCTCGTCGATGTAGAAATATTTCTTCTTGCGCGGGTCGAAGACGTGGACGCGCTTCAAGGCCGTGTCGGCCACGATTATCCTGCCCGCCGAATCCGCCGTCACGCCGTACGGCTTGTAGATGCCATCGTCCTTTTTCTTGCCAAGGACATAGTACGCCAGCTTAGCCAGAAAACCCGTATCCGCGCCGACGTCTTTCGCCTTCCTGACAGTGCTCAGATACGATATCCTGGCCGCTTCCGGCGGGTTGGGCCAGATAAGGGAGCCGGTATCCCTCGGCGCAAGCCTGTTCTCGTCTATCGTGGAGGTTGAGCATCCGGCAAGGATCACCAGGGCCGGGAGTAGAACCGCTATCTGCATCAGGCGGACGCGTCCTGGCGCGCGCCTTTTCTCATCCGTCACGTCGATTTCCATGCGGCGGGCCTTTAACGGCCCGCGCGCAACTGTTACTTCCTGTGGCAGTACTGGCATATGTCGAGGCCGGCGGAACGGAGCCTGGTTTCCGAATCGGCCCCGTAATCGGCTCTTCCCGTTAAAAGTCCCCTCTGATGGGGGTTGTGGCACGTGGAGCAGACTATCTTGCCGGTCCTGTAATCCATCGGCAGAAGCAGCGGCGTTTCCTTGAGAGACATCCTCATGTTCTCGGAAAGCTTCTTGGACGGGGCGACGAGATGGTCGGGCGCGGTTATCCCGCTCATCGTTATCTCGGCGCCATCGGCTCCGGGATGCGGCCTGAAAGGATGGCATCTCGTGCAGACCTCGTTCATGTCGTTCGTCCGCAGGCGCACGTCCTTTATATTTCTTTCCTTCTTCAGGCCGGGGACGTTCTTGTGGCAGACCTGGCAGGTATTCCAGAGCACTTCCCCTTCGTCGTTTATCTGGTTATGGGGATTTATGAGCGAGTTCATCGCCACGGCGTCGGAATATGGAAGACGCCGGGCGGTCTGCGGCTGCGACGGCCCGGAGGCTGGATACGCCCTGAACGCGGCGAAGAGCAACGCCGCGGACGCGAACAATATGGATATCGCCTTTTTTTTCGTCATGCTGCGCATAATGTTCGATCTTCAAGCCGCGGGCGCGCCGCCCGCCGAGATTCGCGCCTGCGGCGGCAAAGCGCGATAAAACCGTTGATGCCCTGCCCCCGAACCGGGGCCGTGCGTTCTCAAGAGGCCCGCGCCGGCGGGCCTGTCAGTCCTTCCCGGCGCCGAAGGCGTAGATAGAGCCGTCCTCGGAGCCGACATATACCGCGTCGTCGAGGACGGCCGGCGAGGCATGTATGCCCCCTCCGGTCCTTGCCTGCCACATGAATTCGCCGTTGGTCGGATTTATGGCGTAGAGGTAGCCGTTTTCGCACCCGACGAAGAGCGCCCCGCCGGCCGTTATCACCGGGGTGGAATTTATCTCGTCCGGCAACCTGAACCCGGCCGTCTCCCTGCCGCTTATCCTGTCGTATGCCTTTATCCAGCCGTTCTTGAAACTCACATACACCCGGCCCGGCGCCACGGCCGGCGAGGAGTACGCGAGGTCGTTTTCAAGGTTCTTTCTCCACACGATCGCGCCGGTCTTCACGTCGATAACGTAGAGCCTCCTGTCGAAAGACGTCACATAGAGGTTCCCGTCCCTTATGACCGGAGAAGCGTAGATGGCCGACCCGGTCTTGACCGACCAGTTCCTGCCGCCGGTTTTAGGGTTCATGGAGTATATGTAGCCGTTCTTCCCCGCCGCGAAAACCGCTCCGGCAAAGTAGGCGGGCGACGAGTATATGCCGCCGTATCTCCTGAAATCGTATGCCTCCATCCTCCATAGCCTCGTTCCTTTCGCCGCGTCGATCGCGTAGACGTAGCCGTCCTTCGAGCCGACTACGACGGCTCCGCCGGCCACGACCGGGGACGAAAGCACCGAGTCGCCGGTCTCGTATTTCCAGAGAAGTTTCCCGGAGTCCGCAGCAACGGCGTAGACGTAGCCGTCCTTCGAGCCGAAAAACACTCTATTTCCCGAGACGGCGGGGGTCGAAAGTATCGGGCCGCCGGCGCCGAAACTCCAGAGGAGCTTCCCTGTGCCGGCGTCAAAGGCATAGAGGCTATTGTCGTAAGACCCGGCAAAGACCCTGCGGCCGTATACCACAGGCGAGGAATAGACCGGGCCGCCGGTCGCGGCCCGCCACTTGAGCGTCAGAGGCAGGGCCGGGGCCTTTTCGGCAAAGGACGAATGAACCGGGTCTTTGAGGAACATCGGCCAGTCGCCGGCGCGCGCATGCGAGGCGGACAACGCCGTGGAGACGACGGTAAAGGAAAAGACGACCGCGCGGAGCTTTTTTCTCATAGAGTAACCGTCTCGCTGCAAAAGCCGCCCTTCAAACCCTGAACATCGCCATTTCCAGGGAGGCCGGTCTTATCGAATCCATCATGATGAGTGCCATTGAAGAAGATACGAGGACGAAACGGCCCTGAAGCCCTTTCCCGACGGCATAATTTCTTCTTTGCGCCGGGCGGGTCTTCATATCGAACAGGGTCGTTTAAAGCTAACACACTTAGAATTTGGATTCAAGCCAGGCCATATGTTAATCCATCGGAATTAAACGGCTATTAAAGCGGCATTAATATCGTTTTAACTGCCTCCGGCGTCGCGCCGGGGCCTTCCTGCCCAATCTTGCATTTGCCATGGACGCGCTTCTATGTTAAAAATACCTGGTATGGAGAGGAGGGCCATGACGACCTTTTTGAAATCCTTGAACGCGGCGCAGGCCGAGGCCGTTACGTTCGGCGCAGGCCCTCTTCTGATACTGGCCGGCGCCGGGAGCGGCAAGACCAGGGTGCTCAGCGCGCGGATAGCCTATCTCGTGCTCGAAGGCGGGCTTGCGCCGGAAAGCATCGTTGCCGTCACCTTCACGAACAAGGCCGCCGCCGAGATGCGCGAAAGGCTCTCCGGCCTCATCGGGGAGAGCGCCAGGGGGCTCTGGCTC
>JAKAIQ010000272.1 GCA_021825035.1 Deltaproteobacteria bacterium
GGCCGCCAGATAGCCTCCTTCCAGCTCGTGCAGGACATGATAGCGAGGATGTACGTAGACATGGACGCCGCGCGGCTCCTGGTCTACAGGGCCGGGCGGCTGAAAGACGCGGGCGTGAGGAACACGCTGGAGACGTCGGTCGCCAAATACTTCGCGAGCGAGGCAGCGGTCAGGGCCGCGACCGACGCCATACAGATACACGGCGGGTACGGCTATTCAAACGAGTATCCGGTCGAAAGATACCTCCGCGACGCGAAGGTCGCCACCATCTACGAGGGAACCTCCCAGATACAGAAGCTCATAATCGGCGAAAACGTCGTGGGAGTGAGGGCCTTTGTTTGAAGGCGTTTTCCATGATATGATGCCGACGGCCCTGAAAACGCGACACGGCGCGCGGCCCCCCGCGCGCCGAAGAAGGAACGGAGGATGTGGCGGCGCGGGCCGCGGGGCGTCGCCCCCTGAAAGAGAATGAGGAGATTTGCACCGATACTTTCTTTCGTCTCCGTTCTGCCGGCCGTTTTTACGGCCTGTAGCCCCGCCTTCGCGCAGGACGCCGCGCGTACCCCCATAAAGCGCCTCGTGGTCATCTTTCAGGAGAACTCCTCGTTCGACCACTACTTCGCCACTTACCCGAAGGCGCTCAATCCTTTCGGCGAGCCTGCCTTTGCCCCTGGGCGGGGCGCGCCGCGCCTGAACGGCCTTACAGAAGGGCTTATTGAAAACAATCCGAACTCCGTAAAGCCTTTCCGGCTCGACAGGGCGAGGGCGTCCACCTGCGACCCGGAGCACGGCTACACCGCGGAGGAAAAAGCGTACGACGGAGGAAAGCTCGACAGGTTCGTCGAAGAGCTCGGCGCGAAATCCCCTTTCTGCGACCCCGGCGAGGTGATGGGCTATTACGACGGCAATACCGTAACCGCCCTCTGGAACTACGCCCGGCGCTTCGCCATGTCCGACAACTTTTTCGGGTCCACCTTCGGCCCCTCGACGCCCGGCGCCCTCAACCTCATCTCCGGACAGGCCCACGGAGCGGCATCCTCGCGCAAGACCCCGGACATCGTCGAAGGCACGCTCATCGGCGACCGCGACCCGCTTTTCGACGACTGCTCGTCCGGCGGCGGCATAAAGATGACGGGGAAGAACGTCGGAGACCTGCTTAACGAAAAAGGCGTTTCCTGGGGATGGTTTGAGGGCGGATTCAGGCCTACTGAACGCGCGTCGAACGGCAGGGCCGTCTGCGGGGCATACCATCTTTCCGGGTCGAGGCCCATCCTTGATTATATGCCGCATCACGAGCCTTTCCAGTACTACGAGTCCACTTCCAATCCCCGCCATCTTCCGCCGAAAACGATAGGCACGGCAGGCAAGACCGACGGGGCGAACCACCAGTATGACATGACGGATTTCCTGAAAGCGCTGGAGGCCGGGAATATGCCGTCCGTCAGCTTCTTGAAGGCCCCGGCCTATGAGGACGGGCATCCCGGCTACTCGAACCCGATAAACGAACAGGCCTTTCTCGTGGATACGGTGAACCGCATCGAGAGGTCGCCCTTCTGGGCCGGGACGGCCATAATAATAACCTACGACGACTCCGGCGGCTGGTACGACCACGTCATGCCCCTCATTCGCAGCCCGTCCGAAAGCCCCGCGGACGCCCTTACGGGGCCGGGCATCTGCGCAAGAAAGAATCCGGAATTCCAGGGCAGGTGCGGCTACGGGCCGAGGCTGCCGTTTATCCTGATCTCGCCCTACGCCAAAAGGAACTTCGTCGGCCATGCCCTTATCGACCAGGCTTCGATACTAAGATTCATAGAGGACAACTGGGGCCTGGGCAGGATCGGCGGCGGGTCTTTCGACGAGAAGGCCGGGAGCCTCGATAATCTCTTCGACTGGAAACACCCGGACGCGACGCCTCTCATGCTCGACCCGGATACAGGCGAGCCTCCGCCGAGATAGCGCACTTCATCGCCCCTCAGAAGAACTTCTTTCTATAAACTATCTTGAAGACCTCGAACCAGAAGACGGCCGCGCCGGCGCCGCCGAGAGGGAAGAGGACGGCCGCCGGGCGAAGGACGCCGAAGCGGAAAACGTTTCGCAGCGGCGGCGCGTAAAGGGCGAGGAAAAGGAAGAAGACGGCCCCGATGGTAACCCCCCAGAGCGGCACGCTCTTCGAGCGGAGGTTGTCAAGCACCGTCCTCGTCCATGAGCGGTTGGTGAATATCAGGCCGAGGTTGGCGAGTATCAGGGCCACGAAGCTCAGCGCCCGCGCCTCGTCGCCCTTCATGCCCATGATCAGGGCGGCAAGGAAGACCGTGGCCACCATGACGAGAGAAACGAGGCCCTGGAAGACGCTGAAGGCCACGGTAAGGCGGTTGAAGAGCGGCTCGGCGAGGTCGCGCGGAGGCCTCTTCATAAGCCCGGCCTCTTCCGGCTCGGCCTCGAAGACTATCGAGCACGCCGGGTCTATTATAAGCTCGAGAAAGACGATGTGCACCGGGAGGAGCACCTGGGGCAGCCCGAGCAGGAGCGGCAGGAGCGCCATCCCGGCTATCGGTATGTGCACGGCGAGCGTGTAGGCCATAGCCTTTTTTATGTTGTCGAAGATCCTCCTGCC
>JAKAIQ010000042.1 GCA_021825035.1 Deltaproteobacteria bacterium
ACCAGGTCGAACTAGTGTAGTTTTCCGCGCCGGAGACGTCGTACGACGAGCTTGAAAGACTGACCGCGGACGCGGAAGACGTATTGAAGATGTTGAACCTGCCCTACCAGGTCGTTACGCTCTGCACCGGGGACATGGGCTTTTCATCGGCAAAGACCTACGACATAGAGGTCTGGCTTCCCGGCCAGGGCAAATATCGCGAGATATCCTCATGCTCGAACTTCGAGGACTTTCAGGCCCGGAGGGCAAAGATAAGATGCAAGCCCAAAGGCGGCAAGGCGCGTTACCTCCATACGCTCAACGGCTCCGGCCTGGCCATCGGCAGGACGCTCGTAGCCATTCTCGAAAACTACCAGCAGGAGGACGGATCAATCGTTGTCCCGGACGCGCTCAGGCCGTACATGGGAGGGCTTGAGAGGATAGAAAGGATCCAATCTTTATAAAACCGAGGCGCAACCCCTCGGACAGATCGACTGCGGTGAGGCCTGTCATGGGATGCGGATGACGTCGTCGCCAACGCTTCTATCGCACGCCTACGGGAATAGATAGCTGAACGTGAGGCCGGCGCTCTCCTCGCTTGAGAACTGCACCTCCAGAGTGCCCTTCATGCTGCCCCTCCAGAAATCGAGCCCGATAAATCCTCCGGCCAGTTCCGATTCCGAGTAGGTTGTCGACCGGTTCGACGTTTCGGCGCCAGACCTGACGTCATGCCAGTCAAACCTGCGCCAGCTCATCATCGGGCCTATGTATGGCGCCCAGCCGTCTCCGACGTAAGTGGCGGCGAGGGCGGCATCCGCCTGCCACGGGCTGGCGGCCTTCAAATCCTGTGTCACATTCCCGGACGTGACATTCATGGTCTTCGACCACGCATAATCGCTGAAATAGGCGTACTGTAATATGCCTCCGATCCTTATGTTCGGCATGACCTCGAAGGACTGCTTTACGCCCGCCGCGACGCTCGTATCGAAGCCCGGCTCGAAGGCGCTGTTGTCCTCGAAGGCGCGCCTGGTCACGAAATCCGCCCCTCCGAGTTTGACGAAGACCTCATTGCCGTCGAAGGCGCTGTAAGCGCCCCTTGCGTATATCTGCTCCGAATCGGCGCTGATCTTCCCAAAGCCGGGGCTCGAAGGCTTGAAATCGCCGTTGCTGAAGAAATATTCGACCCCAAAAGCGAATTTGCCCGTCGCGGGAACGGAAAGGGCAGGATTGGTAAGCTCGCCGGCGAGGGCCATGGACGGCAAAAGAAGCGTTCCAGCGAGTATCGCCCATCTTTTTCTCAAAACCGCCTCCACCGGTGCCGCGGACGGCGCCGCCCGCGCAAGTCCATCCTGCGAAGCCTGCCCGTTCTTTTCCGGTCTTCTTAGAGGGTATCACCTGAACAACCGTTGTCAACCCCGGCGAGCCGCCGCTCCGGACACGTGCGCCGGGCCTTTGCCCGCAACCGGCGTCATTCGAAGAGATAGCTTATCGACGCGCCGAAGCTCGTCTCGTTCGACACCTGCGCCTCGACGTCGGCCTTGAAGTCTCCGCGGAATACTTCAAGCCCCACGAACCCGCCGGCCGCCTGCGCCTGACTGTAGTGAGCCGCAGCGCTTGCAGGGAGGCCGGGCGCCGGATTGGGCGACGACATCTCGGCCTTGAACCTCTGCCATGAGAGATAGGGGCCGATGTATGGCGCGTACCAGTCGCCTATGTAGCTGAACGCGATGGCGGCGTCTACCTCCCATGGGGAGTCCACGGCAATCCTTTCGTTCGTCGGGACGCCTCCTACGGTCATCGCCTTTGTCCGGGTGAAGCCCTGCGAGATCATGTAATCCACGAGTCCGCCGATCTTCAGGTTTTTTCCGATGAAATAAGATTGCTTGAGGCCGATGCCGCCGCTGAGCGCGTCGGAGCCGAAGAAATCGCTCTTGTCCGCGAAGAAGTTCTTCAGGGTCGCGTCCCTCGCCCCGGCCTTGACGAAGACCTCTCCCCCGTCGGCCCCGCTGTAGGACAATACCGCATAGAGATAGTTGGACGATAGATCGACGTCCGGAGCGCCCTCCTTGGAACTGAACCGGGCGTTCTCCCTGAAGTACTCGAGCGAAAGCACGGGCTTACCCTCCGGCGGAACGAATGCCGGGTCGTCGAAGAGTCCGGCAAGGGCCGGGGAGGCAAGGAAGAACGCCGTGCAAAATAAAAGGGCAATGACCTTTAAAGGCCTCATGTTAAGCCTCCGCCATGACAAGAGTTGTCCGCTGCGCAAATGATACATGATTGACGCGCCGCCGCGCAAGCGGATTTTACCGGATATTCACCCCATGCCCGCGAAGGGCGAATGAATTGTCTGCCGCGCGCGTTTTGCTCCGATGCGCCGGAGCGCCGTCTTGACCACCGGCGGCACGGCTCCTATGATATCGCCGCCCCGGCGAGCCTCCCTACGAAGAAGGCGACTCCGGAGGCCGCGAGCCCGAATATTGCCTGCCGGAACCCGGAATATATGGCTGACCTGCCGGTAAAAAGGGTTATCGTCGCGCCGACGATGAAAAGCGCGACAGCGCTCAGCAGGGCGCTCGCCGCCATGGCGCCCCTGCCGCCGATGAAAATATAAGGCAGCACAGGGACTATCGCGCCAACGGCGAAGAGAAGAAAAGATGTCATGGCCGCCTCCCACGCCGAGCCGCCGAGTTCCTGCGGATTTATGCCGAGTTCATCGCGCACGAGCGTATCGAGGGCCGCATCCCTATCCGGGATTATCTTTCCGGCGAGCCTCCTTGCCGTGTCCCCGTCCATACCCCTCGCCTCGTATATGAGGACGAGCTCTTCCATCTCCTCTTCCGGCATTTTTTCTATCTCTTCCTTTTCGGCCTTTATCTGCTTCGTGTAGAGCTCGCGCGACGACTGGACGGATATCCACTCGCCGAGGGCCATGGAGATGGCCCCGGCCAAGAGTCCGGCTATGCCGGTAAGGAGTATGTTCTTAGAGGCGAGCGACGCGCCTGCCACCCCCATGACGAGGTTGAAGTTAGAAAGCAGCCCGTCCGACGCGCCCAGCACCGCGGCCCGGAGTGCGTTGCCGCCCGCCGTCCTGTGGCGGCCCTCGAGCCTTACGAGCGCGCCGCCGGAAATGCCTCCGGCGGAGGTCTTCTCCAGCGCGCGGAGAAGCACGGCGTGCGACTTCTCATCGGGGACGAGATTTTTCGAGTCGGCATGTCCCGCGTAGTCGTCGCTGCCCACGTCTTCCATTCTCGAAAGCGGCGGGAGCACCGCGCCGACGCCAAACCATCGGGCGAGCAGGATAAGGACGCGCGTCCTCCATGCCGGCCAGAACTCCGGGACTGCAACGCCGGCCTCCCCGAGCCTCTCCTCCCACAAGCGGGCATGCCGCTCCTCGGTCTCGGCGAGCCTTTTGTAAAGGCCGGCTATCCCGGGGTTTTTCTCGGTTTGGGACAGCGCGCGATAGAGCATGGCGCTATTTCGTTCGTCATCGAGAAAGGCGATATATCTTTTTATGTCCTCGGCGCTTGCCATGATGATTACCCTGCGATGATTATATCAGAGTCCGCCGCGCGAAGCCGTTGTCGTGGACGGAATTAGGCGGTTCCCTTTTCCAAATGGGGAGAAAGGGGGATCATCAAGGGTTATCTTAATCTCCGCCGTCACATCTTAAAAAAGGGGGGACGAAAAAAACAACCCGTAGGACGGCTCACCCCTTCGTTATCTTCTGGCTCTTTCCGATGAACAGGTAAAGAAGCACCCCTATCGGCGGGAGGAATATGAGGACGAGTATCCAGATTATCTTGTTATACCCGGTGAACTCGTTCCTGAGGATATCGACTATCGACCATATCCAGGCTATGATGAAAAAAAGGAAAACCGCGGACCAGACCATGCCCATGAAGAGCACGGCCCCCATCATCCTGTTCATCGTGCCGTAAGTGTGCCAGTACATGGTAGCCCCCGTGAAAGAATCGAGATGTTACTTCGGCCATGGCTCTTTTTTGCAATTCCAGACGCGTAAGCCTTCTTTGTCCGCCGCTTCCGCAAGAGCCTTATCAGCCGTTATTAAAATAGTCTTTGACCCCTGTCCCAGCGCCGAGAACATGCCATTTTTCAGAGTCACTATCTGCATGGCATCGGCTACGTCGATATTGTACAAGCGAACAATCCTTTCCATCTCTGGATAAGACGCACCTATCGGAACTTCGTTTATTGTAAAATTGTATAATCTGCAGAAAGCATACAAGTACTGCTCCATTGAAATTTTTTTCTTATTCCAATATTTCACCTTGATTACCCCCAATGCTTCCGCAAAGCACAGGGAAGTCGTGTAAAATGATGAGTTGCTATAAACGTATCTGCGCAAGGATTCGCGGCCATCCTTTTCCTCCGGGCTGTCGATTACGAGCTTTACAAGCGCGGAAGCGTCCAGATAATGAGCTTTTGCCCACCGTTCGAAATCATCCGACACTATCTTACCTCACTTTTTTACGCCTTGCTGTAGAGCCTTTTGCGCGCTTCCGCGCGCTCGGGCCAGGGGTTCTCCGCGCTACGGCCTCAATCCTCCTCGCTCGCCGCTTAGGCCGCTCGCATAGATACTGCTCGCCGCTTTTCTGCCTCGGCTCGCTCGCCCGGCCTCCATCCTTACGCGCTATTCACCCCTGGCCCATAGGATTATTTAAAAATACAGGCATACAACTTACCATACGGGCTTCGCCTCTTACAAGACACTGAAGGCCAGGAAATACGCTATCGTGAGGTCCGCCGCGACGTGAGTCAGGCACGAGGCCTTTATCCCCCCTGTTCTTTGCCTCATGTAGCCGAGAACGCACCCGTATGAAAAAGTCATCGCGTACCCGGCGTATCCGTTCGGAAAGCCCGTAAGAAAATGGGCCGCCGCGTAAAGGGTCGATTGCAGGGCGATCGCCGCCCCCGGCCCGCAGGCATCTCCGATAGTTGCCTGCGAAAGCCCGCGGTAGACGGCCTCCTCGGAGAAGGCGTTGACTAACGCGAAGAGCGGCGCGCCGAAGGCGAAGATCATCCACGCCGGAAAATGGGCTGAAAAGAACTTTATTATGGCCGGCCCCTCGCCGAAGTCCGTCGTCCAAAAGGCCCAGACGAGAAGCGCGGCTATCGAGACGGCTGACGTTACTGCCCCGATGAGGGCCGTCGCCACATCAACGCTTCCGGCCCTCATCCACGCGAACGCCTCTCTTTTCGTGAAAGGGAGCATAAGAAGCGTCGATGCCGCAAGCGGGACGACGGCCTTTATCGAGGGCATCTCCCCGGCAAGGCCCGGGAGCGCGTCCCTCATGGCCGACATGAGGAAAAATAGGAGCACGAAGTGTACGGCCCCCCGCGCCCTTCCCGCTATCGCAACTGCCAGAAACGCGCCGAGGCCGAGCTCATATATCACGCCCATCCGGGCAAACGCGGCCACGTTTACGAGCGCGACCGTGGCGATTACGAGCGCCCTTTCGAGGTTTTTACGGGTCTCCGTTGCGCTTTCGGCCATCAGTCCATCCCGCCGGTTAGCGGGGGTGGTGAAGTCCGGCCTCTGCTGTGGTATCATGTCGTTATCATGAAGGCGTGCTTCAAATGCAAAAATGAACTGAATATAACCGGCAAGCCGGGAAGGGGCGACGAGTGCCCGCTCTGCGCATCCGACCTCAAAGTCTGCCTGAACTGCAGGTTCTACGACAGCGCGGCCGCTAACGAATGCCGCGAGCCCTCGGCGGAAAGGGTCGTTGCAAAGGACAGGGCGAACTTCTGCGAGTTCTTCGAGTTCAGGGAGACGAGCGCGGAAGGCGCGAAAGACGACTCCATGAAGAAACTCAAAGACCTCTTTAAGTAGTTAAGCCCGTAAACCGTGTCCATGAAAGACCTTCAACCTATCAGTCCGCGGCCTATCGCACCTTCTCGGTAAAGACCCGGAAGAAGAAATCCTCGGCCTCCTCGCCCTCGCGCGTCCTGCCTTCGAGGTTAAGCTCGGCGAAGGCCTCGCCCCAGTAGCCCGAAAGCTCTTCCTTGACCGCGTCGGCGGCGAGCATCGCGTATCTCGCGAGAACCTCCTTCTCCTTGATCGTAAGCAACGCCATAACCGGCCTCCGTTTTGAGATTATAGTTGTATCCTCCGCGCCGATAACGGCGAATACGCGCATTTGCGCGGCACGCGGTTCAATTATACTACGAAAGATGATTTGGGGCGGAAAAGGGGAAGGCTTTATGCCTGCCGGCTTCCGTCAGCCGGGTTTTTCCTGTTCAAGTGCCTGACGCCCCAGGCAGACATGTCTTCAAGTATGCGCTCGAGGCTCATACCGAGCGGGGTAAGCGAGTACTCGACCTTCGGCGGCACCTCGGGATACACCTTCCTCAGGACGATTCCGTCTTTTTCCATTTCCCTCAACTGCCGCGTCAGCATCTTCTGGGTCACGTCGCCGATCGAGCGGTGCATCTCGCAGAACCTGCGCGTTCCCTTGAAAAGCTCCCTCAGGATGAGCACCTTCCACCTGCCGCCGATGACCCTGAGAGTCGCCTCGACCGGGCAGTTCGGGCCTGGTCTTTCTTCATTCCGTTGCGCCGTCATAATAGTATCTTTTTTGACAGTATATAACAAAAAGGTGCATACTTGACATTTTAGCCTCTTGAATATTATAAAGTATGTATGGATTAAAATCAACCTCAAAGGAGGGAAAAATGTCAAACGGACCGTATGTGGTTAAGGAGCAGCCGGGAGAGAAGTACTGGTGCGCGTGCGGCCGCTCGGCGAACCCGCCGTACTGCGACGGCGCTCACGAGAGGCTCAAGACCGGAAAGACCCCGATAAGGGTCGTCATCGATTCTCCGAAGGAGGTCGCGTGGTGCGGCTGCCGGAGGTCCGGGAACAAGCCCTTCTGCGACGGCGCGCACAAAAACCCGGAATAGCGTCCGGGCAGGCAATAACCGGCTTCTTGAACCTCCGGCAGCAAGCCGCATGGCATCAAAAAGAGCCGTATGGAAGTCGCGGCGCGCGCGGCCGCGGAATTAACCATGAAAAGATTAAAGCGGAGGAGCCGGCCGTTCGGGTCTCATGCGCCGCATCGAATCGCGCCCTCTTTCGCGAACCCTCGAAAAAAAACCGTTCGCTGACGGCGTGGTGCGGAAAGCGCCTAAGCCCTCTGCGAAAGTTTGCCGCGGACGCCGCCGACGGCGGTATTAAGGATGAACAGGAGGAGCGACGCCACGTTCATGAGTCCTCCGATCTTGAAGGCCTCCGGGGTCGAGGTAAGGTCGCCGCCTATCCTTACGGCGAGGGATATCTCGAGGAGCGCGAGGTGCAGGTAGAAAAATGGCGTATAAATGACCGGGATTTGCAAGACCGCGGGGAAGATTATGGGCGCGTGGCCGAATATCATGGCGAAGACGAACCCGAGAAACAGCGCGTGAAGGGTCGCGTCGTAGATGTTTGATCCGGCCACAAGCCCGCCCCCCTTGGCGCCAAAGAAGGCGAACAGGCCGCCCACCGCGAGCCAGAAGTATCCGGCGAGCAGGCATACGGCCACAAATCGCGTCAAACCCTTCTGTTTGACCGTCCTTGTCGCTATGTCGTGCGTCACGAGCCAGCCGGTCAGCGCGAGCATCCCTATGCCGAAAAGCTCCATCCCCGCCGCCGGGTAATAGGGCTTCATAACGACCCCGGCGACAAAGACCGCGATGGCCGAGAAAAACACCACGTAGGACTGGCTCGGCGGAGACAGAAGCCTGCTCAGATCAAGCCTTTCCCCGCCTATCGTCAGAATGAGAAATCCGGCCCACCACGGCACGACGGCGGATACCGGCGAGCCGGTAAGCCAGAGGATATTGCCCGCGAACCACAGAAGGCTTCCTATGGCCATGGTGACGGTGAACGGCGCGAGCTGTTTCTTGAGTATCTCGATGAATATTATTACGAAGACCAGGCTTCCGGCGGTTATGAGGTTCCGGCCTAATGCGTAATTCGCCGTAAAGATGATGACCGCGCTGCCTGCCCCGGAAAGAAGAGGCGCGAGATAACCCCATGGCCTGTCGAGCGCCACGGCACGTTCAAGCCCTATCACCGTGCCGAGAAAGCCGCATATCATGAGCGGGCCGTGAAAAAGAAGGAGCTCAGGCCGTACCGGCGGCACTATCCATCCGAGGCGCAACAACCCCGTCCACAGGCCGGCAAAAAGCGCAAGCATCCCCAAGAACATGATAGGGAACCGCGCACGACGCAAGCCGTTCATCTTTTTGGCTTCCTTTCCATGAGCTCGGCCTATTTAATGCCGAGCTTTCTTCTGGCTTCCGCGGACATCATGTCCGCGCTCCACGGCGGAGACCACACAAGCTCCACGTCAACCGACGCGGCGGCGGGAAAACGCTTCTTGAGAACGTTCCTTGCCTGATCTCTTATGAGGCCTCCGAGAGGGCATGCGGCGGTCGTCATCGTCATTTTAACGCTTATCGCCCCGTCCTTCTCGCCGGCCTCGTAGACAAGGCCGAGGTCCGTTACGTTCACGCCTATCTCCGGGTCGATCACTTCCCTGAGCGCGTCGAGTATGTCCTCTTTTCCTATCATGCCTTTATTATATGCCTGGAACGGGAACAATCGAGCCAGGCGGTTATGCAAGCATACAACCGCGATCATTCGCGTTCAATGAGCGAAATCAGGTTTTTCCTCTCCGCTTCAACGCATATCACCGTTGTTAAAAACCCCTGAATAGCGTTTGTCCATGATCAATATGTGTTTTTTCAACCAGTTGAGGAGAAACTTCATGGTCTCGACGGAAATATCGGCGTCTCCGTTCTTCAATCTTTCCTGAAGCTCTACGGTTTTCGATATGAACGCCATGTGCTCGGCCCTGTGCTCCTCGTACAGAGGGTAATCATGCTCCTTCATAAGCCTTTCTTCTTCCGAAAAGTGATACCTGGAGTAATCGACGAGGCGCTCCATTATGCCGGCCATCGCGGCGTTTCCGGCCCTTTTGAGCATGGCGCTGTGAAGATCGTTTATCAGGCTTACGAGCTTTTTATGGTGAGCGTCGAACAGGGCGACATTTACGCTCATCATGTTGTCGTTCCACGCGAATAGAGTCATGGCGTCTCTAAATCAGAGGATACTTCTACGGACGGAAAACAGGGCATATCCTCACCTGCCCCTGGCGCCGTTCTCAGGCCGGCCCTGAGATGGTTCATTACGTCATCAGGCGCGGCATCGCCATATGAATCCTCGATGCCCCCGGTTTGGCGCGGGTAGCTTCATCGGTCGAAAGTTTATGGAAATTTTACAATATCCCCGCTTTGCAGTCAATCGGGGATTTGATCCGCTATCTTTGCGGAAAAAAGGGAACATATCCGGGATCGTCCACGTTATATGATTAGGGAGACGTTGTTTTTGACAAAACCGCCTTTCGCCGGTTAAAATTAAGGGAGCAGGAGAATATCGACGTTTTTTCGGCAATATATGGAGATATTATGCGTTCATTAAAATTTCTGATTACGTCCGCTTTAATCGCGCTCCCGGCGCTTGCCTTCGCTCAAGAGCCTGCGCCCATGCGCCTGAGCCTTTCGCAGGGCGGGGTTCAGATAATGTCTAAGGATACGTCGCGGGCATGGGAACAGGCCGGGGTAAACACGCCCATAGGCGTAGGCGACAGGCTATGGCTGCCGGAAGGCGCGCGCGCCGAGATCCAGATCATGGGCGGCGTTTATGTGCGCGCCGAGGGAGACAGCTCGCTCGATGTGCTCCGCTCCTCCGCCGATTCGGTACAGTTCTACACGGAAGGCGGCCACATATATGCCAATAACAGGCACGGAGGGGTCAACGTCGTCCAGATCGACACCCCGCTCACCTCGGTGCGCGCGTACGATGGCTCGGCTTTTCTTCTCGACGCCGATGATAAGGCCACGGTTGTGCAGGTCATCAAGGGCGATGTCTATGCCGAGAACATGCAGGGCCAGACGAGGGTGGCGGCAGGCAACGCCCTTACCATAAACGAGGACGGCTCAGCCGAGATCGCGCCCATCGGCGAGCCTGACGACTGGGACAGATGGAACATGGAGCGAGATAAAACCGTTTCGGCATGGGGCGAGAGCACGAGGTACCTTCCGGACGGGCTTCAGGAGTATTCGAGCGACTTCGACAACCACGGCGTCTGGAGCTACGATAACGGCTACGGCTATGTCTGGTTCCCGACGGTTGCGGCGGGATGGGCCCCTTACCGCGCCGGAATGTGGCAGTGGTCTGCGGGGAACTACGTCTGGGTATCCACCGAGCCATGGGGATGGGCGCCCTACCATTACGGGCGGTGGCTTTTCATAACCGGAAGGGGCTGGTGCTGGGTGCCTCCCGGCCCGAACGACGTCTTCTGGGGGCCGGGTTATGTCGGCTGGGTCAGGACAGGGGCTCTCATCGGCTGGGTGCCCCTTGCTCCCGGCGAGATATACTACGGCTACTGCAAATGCGGCCCCTATAGCGCGAACATAATGCATATCGACCCTAAGACCGTCGTCGTGAGAAGATTTGCAAACGCGGAGTTTCCTCACGGCATGACCTTCGTCCGCAGGGACACCCTCGGCGCCCGCGAAAGACATTTCGTCACGCCGTCCGAAAACCCTCTCATCGCCGGAAGGTTCGACTTCAGGCCTCCCCGCATGGAGCCTGGCTCAGGAGCCGTAATCGGGCGCGAAGCACAATTCGGACAACGGCCTCCGGAAAGGATAATGAATGGCGTAAGGCACGAAAGGCTGATGCGGGAACGAAGGCTTGTCAGAGAACCCGGACAATCGGTCTTCATGGAACGCCCGCGGGAACTGAAGCTTCATAGAATCAGGAGACCAAAGGCCGTAAGGCGCAGATCGTACGAGGAAAAAAGACAGAGGCCGTAGAAACAGCCTCCGGGGCGACTGCCTGCCGGATTAAGCGGCCTTACGCGGCCTTACTACGCGGCCTTACGGTGTTCGCCCTCCCACGGGCAAAACGGCCCCGCGGCCTCTCTCAAAAAGTATTTCCGTTCCGCGATCTCTTTCTTTTTGTGCCGCTCTTCAGAGACGCTTAGCCATATTTCCGCCGCAAAGATGAACGCGGCAAGCGCCGGAACGAGAAACATGATGATTATGGATTCCGATATCATCACGGTAAATATCGACCAAATGTCTTCAATTATTGACCAGATCATTTTCTCCTCCTCCGCGCCGTTCGCGGATTTCCTGGCTTCCTTATTAATTATAAACCATTATCCACGAAATGGCGGCCGCATTGCCGCGGATTCGCGGCCGATGAAGCCTCCTTTTGCGCGCGCCGGAAAAAAAATCAAAAAAGACGATATTCTCTGGACAAATGCCGCTGAAGTTCTGGTATAATGCGTCGAGGACGCGCCTGTCTGAATGGAAAATATTATCCATTATCTATGAAAATCGTCTCATGAATAAGGCTGGACAGGAGGTATGATGGCTTCCGTCACGAAAAAAGCGCTTTTCTTCTTTTTCCTCTGCTTATTCATATCCTCCGGCGTCGCAACGGCCAACCTCGAAGAGAGGCCTCCAAGGGTTCCGGCAAGGTCGTACATAGTCATGCTTCCACGGAATAACGACGAGGTGCTCTGGTCGCGCAACCCGGACACGAGGCTTCCGGAGGCCAGCCTCACGAAGATAATGACCGCGATACTGGTTCTCAAGACGAGCCGGCTTGACGCCATCGAAACGGTAAGCAGGGCGGCGGCCAGGGAGACCGGCTCCAGGATACACTTGAGGGCCGGCGAGAGATACTACGTGAGGGACCTCCTCACGGCCATGCTGATAAAATCCGCCAATGACGCCTGCCACGCCCTTTCCG
>JAKAIQ010000043.1 GCA_021825035.1 Deltaproteobacteria bacterium
ATATTTTTCGGGCCCGGTGAGCAATGAGAAGATCACCGTTAATCTCGTTTCCTTCGGCTACAGGTACGGGATCCCGAGCGACGCCGACCTTGTGTTCGATATAAGATTTCTGCCGAACCCATATTTCATAAGCTCGTTGCAGTGGCTCGATGGAAGGGATGAGAAGGTAAAAGAATATGTTCTCGCCAGGGATGAGACCAGGGAATTCCTGAGGCGATTCAAGGATTTCATGGACTACCTGATGCCGCTATACCGGAAAGAGGGTAAATCCTATCTGACGGTCGCCATAGGTTGTACCGGCGGCATGCACAGGTCTGTTGCCCTGGTAGAGATTCTTGCGGAAAGGATGGATTCTGACATAGTGACTGTAAGGAGAAGACACCGGGATATACAAAAACAGTAGCTTATTCGGAGTTTGAAATGATCGGAGCCGTCATAATAACTCATGGAAGTCTTGCGGCAAGTCTTCTTGAAGCCGCGGAACTCATCGCCGGGAAGGCTGAGAACATAAAGGCCATTTCCGTAAAAAGTTCCGACGCGACCGAGCTGGTCCGGAGTTCCCTTACCCAGGCGGTAAAGGAAGTGAACAGCGGTAACGGGGTGGTGATCTTTACGGACATGTTCGGCGGCACTCCGACGAACATAGCTCTCTCGGTATTGGAAGTTGGAAAGATCGAAGTGGTAACCGGGGTAAACCTGCCGATCGTCCTCAGGTTCTTAAATCACAGGGGCAACAGGCAGCTCAAAGAGCTTGTGACTCTCCTGAAAGAATACGGCCAGAAAAGCATTGTCCTTGCGGGAGACATGCTGAAAGACGGCATGTGACGGAGAATCGGAAGGGAGCCGCCTTCGCGCGTACATTAATGATTGTACTTGTCCGGGTCGATGACCGCCTGCTTCATGGGCAAATCGTATGCTCATGGGTCCCTTATATAAAGGCCAATGCCCTCATAATAGCGTCGGATGCGGCTGCCGGAGACAGCATTGTGAGAGGGATCATGGCGTCATGCGGCCACGGGGGGCTAAGCGTTGAGGTTGAAAGTGTCGATGACGTCATCAGGTATATTCCTGCGGGAGCGGATGGCGATTCGAAGGCTATTCTGATCGTGGGAGAGCTCGGGGACGCCATGAGGATATATGAGGCCGGCATGAGATTCAGGTCGTTGAATATAGGCAATATCCATCATGAACAAGACGGCAGGACGCTTTCGCCATCCGTTATAATCAACGGGGAGGATGAAGCGATAATTGAAAGATTCGAGGATGCCGGAGTAAAGATAGACATACGTGACGTGCCGACGAGCGTCGCGGTGGCATATGCGAGGAGACCGCGATGATTGCAAATATGCTCGCGCATTCCATGATCGTGTCAGTGACGGGTGGGGCGCTGTTGCTTGACAGGACAGCGGCCTTCCAGACGATGGTCTCGAGGCCCCTTGTTGCGGCTCCGCTTATCGGCTGGGTCCTCGGCAATCCGCTTATGGGCCTGGCGATCGGGGTTGTCCTTGAGATAATTTTTATAGGGGATCCGCCGGTCGGAAGTCATATACCCGTTAACGAAACGGCTCTGGCCGTGGTAATCACGTCCGTGACAGCGACCGCCCTTGACGCAGGCGGCTCCCCCGGACTTCATGAGGTCAGATACTTCGGCATAACCGGCGCATTGCTGTTATTACCTCCTCTTTTGTTGGTTGTTGTACCGTTAAACATGATCTATCAAAGGGCCGATGCGCTTACGAGAAGGCTTAATGCCGGTTTTTTTTATGCCGCGGCGCGTTCACTTGAAGAAGGAGTGCCGGTAAGCCTGATGAAGGAAAACTTGAAGGGGCTGCTTCTTTTTTTCCTGACAGGCACTGCGGCGCTGTTCATAACTATTTTTCCGTTGACGATTGCGGCTTCTTATTTCGGGGCATTTCTTGCCATGCCGTTTTTTTTCTCTTTCGCGCTTGCCGGCTGTCTGATACTGGGAATAGCCGCGGCTCTTAATGCTGTTTGCACGGATAGAAGTTTGATAATTTTCATAACGGCCTGTATGGGCGCTATTATTTTATGGATAGTCCGATGAGTATAAGAACAGGCACCAAATTGAAGGTTTTCTTCAGTTCTTTTTTCATTCAGGCTTCATGGAGCTTTGAGAAGATGCAGGGCCTCGGCTTCGCGGCCGCCATATCGCCTGCCATGAAAGACGTCTTCAACGGCGGCCGGTCCTCTATCCCGGCAATGAGGAGGCATCTTGCTTACTACAATGCCCATCCGTACATGGCTTCGCCTATTCTTGGCGCGGCGATAAGGCTCGAAGAGAAAGGCAGGGACGCGGAGTGTCCGGTTGACGCGGGAGCGAGGCTTAAAGGCATGCTCATGGGGCCTTATGGCGCCATCGGTGATTCTTTTTTTTGGGGCTCTGTCCGCCCTCTTGCGTCTTGCCTCGGCGTTTTGTGCGCCATGCTCTGGGGGCTCTGGTGCATACCGGTATTTCTTGTCTTTTACAATGCGTTCCATCTCTGGATGAGGTGGGATGGATTAATGAAAGGATACATGCTTGGGGAGGGGGTCGTAGGTTACGTGATATCGCTCGAGCTCCCCAAATGGTCTATAAGGTTGCGTTATGCCTCGGCTGCGGTCCTTGGGATATTTTTTGCTATGGCGGCGTTTGGTCTTGCGAGGCCCGTTATGGCATGGCATCTCAATAATCAGGGCACATGGCTGTTTGCTGGCATGATCCTCGCGTTTATCTCGACTTTTTTTTTAAAGATGTTTCTTAGAAAGGGCATAACCGTCACAAGCCTTGTGTACATCGTCGTTCTGCCTTTGATCATATTAGGAGCGATATTACGTTAATCCAGGGGAAGGAAAAATATGAATGAGCAGGCAATGAGAAAGTTTATCATAAGAAATAAATTGGGTTTTCATGCGCGGGCGGCATCCCAGTTCGTGCGGATCGCCAGCTCATTCAATTCTGACATTTTCGTTCAAAAGAACTCGCAGGAGGTGAACGGGAAAAGCATTATGGGCATACTTATTCTTGCGGCTGCCAAAGGGACTGAAATTACGGTAAAGGCCGAGGGCTCGACGCCAGGCAGGCTCTTGACGCCCTGGGCGAGCTTATAAACTCCGGGTTCGGTGAGGAAGAATGACTTCTGACACGAAGAAGCAGGTAGTACTGATGAAGGGCATAGGCGTATCATCCGGAATCGCCGTCGGTAAGGCCTACCTTCTTGAGAGAGGTGCGATAGAGCCGGCACAGTACTGCTCTATCGACAGGTCGGAAGCGGAAAATGAGATAGAAAGGTTCAAGAAAGCGTTAAAGGAATCCAGGGACCAGCTTCTTCGCATCAAGAAGATGATGGAGGAAGACAAGCGCGGCAAAGAGCATATACGGATAATTGACGCCCATCTTATGATTCTTAAAGATAATATGCTCATAAACGACACCATAAAGATCATAAGGGAAGAAAAGATAAATGCCGAATGGGCCCTTAAGAATGTTTTAAAATCACTGATGGAGTATTTCAACAAGATAGACGACGAGTATCTTAAGGGAAGAAGTTCCGACATAGAGCATATCTTCAACAGGGTTCTTATTAACCTCCTCGGCAGAAAGCATGAGTCGATCTCGGAGATAAAGGAGCCTTCAATCGTGGTAGCCCATGACCTCGCTCCTACCGATACGGCTCAGATGGTCAATGGAACGGTTCTGGGCTTTTTGACCGACGTGGGTGGAATCACATCTCACACGGCTATCCTCTCGCGTTCGCTTGAGATACCGGCAATAATGGGCCTGGAGACGATCACCAGAAAGGTCGAGGCCGGCGATACCGTGATCGTAGACGGAACCACCGGCACCGTCATAATAAATCCATCCGAAAGCGTAATCGATGTATATAAAAAGAGGATCGAGAGGTTCAAGGACTACGGAAAGGCGCTCCTCGACTACAGGGATCTTCCATCCGAGACTACGGATGGGCGGCGGGTAAAACTCATGGGGAATATCGAGATGATAGAGGAGATAAATCCTCTTATCGATCACGGAGCCGAGGGAATAGGTCTTTACAGAACGGAGTTCCTTTATATGAACCGCAAGGACCTTCCGACCGAGGAAGAGCACGTGAAGGCGTATCGCCACGTCGTAAAAAAGATGTCCCCTAACCCGGTTATAATAAGAACGCTGGACGTCGGTGGAGACAAGTTCGTTTTGCGTGTCGTGGCGGACGAGACGAATCCGGCCATGGGGCTGCGCGCCATAAGATTCTGCCTCAAGAATACCGACATCTTCAAGACCCAGTTGAGGGGTATACTGCGGGCTAGCTCCAGCGGCAAGGTCAAGGTGATGTTTCCGATGATCTCCGGCATTGATGAGATAAGGCGCGCCAGGGCCCTTCTTGAAGAGTCGATGGCCGAGCTCAAGGCGGAAGGCAAACCCTTTGACCCGAATATTCAGATCGGGGCGATGATTGAGGTGCCTTCGGCGGCGATCATCGCCGATCTTATCGTGCGCGAGGTCGATTTCGTCTCGATCGGCACGAACGACCTTCTTCAGTATTCGCTTGCCATTGACCGGGTAAACGAGCACGTGGCTTATCTCTATGAACCTTTCCATCCGGCCGTTCTCAGAATAATAAAGACCGTGGCGGATGCCGCCAACCTGGCCGGGGTAAGCGTAGGGGTATGCGGCGAAATGGCCGGAGAGCCGGAGTATGCCCTGATCCTTCTCGGCTTTGGGATCAATAACCTGAGCATGAATGCCTTCTCCATACTTAGGGTGAAAAGGCTCATAAGGTCGATAAGCTTCGCCGAAGCGAGAAAGATCTGCAAGACCATTCTTGGATTCGCGACCGCCAAGGAGGTGGAGGCCTACATAGCATCCAGGATGCCCGAACTCTACAAGGAGGAGTTCTGGAGCTGACTGCAGCGCCGGGATGACGAAGATGCACTTAAAGCCGTGGAAGTTTTTGTTTGACAATTCGGTTGAAAGGTTAAATAATGTAAAATTCTTGAATCATTTTTCGATATAAAAGGAGGAGCATAATGGGAAGGGAGTATTTATTTACTTCTGAATCGGTTACGGAAGGCCATCCGGATAAGGTTGCTGATCAGGTTTCCGACTCTGTCTTGGACGCTCTTTTAAAACAGGACCCGCACAGCAGGGTCGCCTGCGAAACGCTCGTTACGACAGGGCTCGCTCTCATCGCCGGGGAAATAACTACCACGGCAAGCATACACTATCAGGACGTCGTGAGGGATACCATAAAAGAGATAGGATATACCGATGCGTCGATGGGCTTCGATTACCGCACCTGCGCAGTCATGGTAACCCTCGACAGGCAATCGCCGGACATCGCCATGGGCGTTGACGGCTCGGAGGCAAAGGAGCAGGGGGCCGGGGATCAGGGTCTCATGTTTGGTTATGCCTGTGACCATACTCCAGAGCTTATGCCGATGCCGATTTCTCTTGCGCACAAGATAACCGCGAGGCTGGCCGAGGTCAGAAAGAAAGGGATACTCAAGTTTGTAAGGCCTGATGGAAAGAGCCAGGTCACGGTAAGGTACGAAAACGGCAGGCCTGTCGCCGTCGATACCATCGTTGTTTCTACGCAGCATACTCCTGACGTCGAGCATAAAGCGCTGAAAGAAGCGATCATTGAAGAGGTCATCAAAAAGGTCGTGCCGTCGGGGCTCATTTCCGGCAAGATAAAATACCACATAAACCCGACCGGTAAGTTCGTGGTGGGCGGCCCCCATGGAGACTGCGGTCTTACAGGCAGAAAGATAATAGTCGATACCTATGGCGGGCACGGCAGTCACGGCGGGGGCGCTTTTTCCGGCAAAGATCCATCGAAGGTAGACAGGTCAGCTTCCTATCTTGCCAGGTACATCGCAAAGAACATAGTCGCGGCCGGTCTTGCTTCGGAGTGCGAGGTTCAACTCGCGTACGCTATAGGTGTGGCGGACCCGGTTTCAGTCATGGTCGATACCTTCGGCACGGAAAAGATCCCACAGGAGAAGATAGAAAGCCTTATAAAGAAATATTTCCGCATGAAGCCCGCTGAACTTATAGATGACCTTCAGCTTTTAAGGCCTATCTACAGAAATACCGCCGCATACGGTCATTTCGGCAGGACAGGCGAGGGGTTCAGATGGGAGCTTACCGACAAGGCGCAGGCAATAAAAGACGCTGCCGGTCTATAAGTCCCTTCCAATGTGGCCTTACGATTTTTCTTTCCGGATATCAGAATTGAAAAAATCTCTTAAGGGGGAAAGATGGATCATTATCATATAAAAGATATCGCCTTGAGCGGGAAGGGCAAAAAGAGAATAGAGTGGGCTGAGCTGGACATGCCGGTTTTGAGGCGTGTACGGTCGAATTTTCAGAAGCATAAACCTCTTAAGGGCACGGGTATAGCGGCCTGCCTTCACGTAACTACCGAAACGGCCAATCTTGTCATAACCCTCAAGGCAGGCGGCGCGAATGTCGTGGTATGCGCCTCGAACCCGTTAAGCACGCAGGATGATGTGGCTGCTTCCCTTGTCAAAGACTTCAATATCCCGGTTTTCGCCATAAAGGGCGAGGATAACAGGACTTATTACAAGCACATAAACGCCGTTTTGGACAAAAAGCCCAACATCACCATGGACGATGGTGCTGACCTCGTGTCCATGATCCATTCTGAAAGGAAGGATCTCGCTCCTTTCGTGACTGGCTCGACCGAGGAGACCACGACAGGCGTCATCAGGCTTAAAGCCATGGCCTCAAAAAACATACTTAAATTCCCGGTTATCGCCGTGAATGACGCCTCTACCAAGCACTTTTTCGATAACCGTTACGGCACGGGGCAGTCCACTCTTGACGGCATTTTGAGGGCGACGAACAGGCTCCTGGCCGGCTCCGCTTTTGTGGTGTGCGGCTACGGATGGTGCGGCAAAGGGGTCGCAATGAGGGCAAAAGGGATGGGGGCAAACGTCATTGTAACCGAGGTGGACCCGCTTAAGGCCCTTGAAGCCGTCATGGACGGGTTCAAGGTCATGCCTATAGCCGAGGCCGCTAAGACAGGCGACATATTCTGTACCGTTACCGGCAACCTTAACGTCATAAGGAAGGAACATTTCTTACGGATGCGAGACGGAGCGCTTGTTTGCAACTCCGGCCATTTTAACGTTGAGCTGGACCTTGACGGGCTTAAGAGTGCGAGTAAGGGGAAAAAAGTCGTAAGGGATTTTGTAGAAGAGTATCATCTCAGGAACGGCCGTAAAGTTTGCGTTCTTGGCGAAGGAAGGCTCATTAATCTGGCTTCAGCCGAAGGGCATCCGGCGAGCGTCATGGATATGAGCTTCGCAAATCAGGCCCTTGCGGCTGACTTTCTTGTGAAGAAGGGGAAAACTCTGAATAATCAAGTGTACACAGTGCCTGAAGACATAGACAAGGAAATAGCGAGGCTCAAATTGGCATCCCTGGGCATGAAGATTGACAATCTGACCGCTGAGCAAAAGAAGTACCTTGCTTCGTGGGAAATGGGTACGTAGATTCACCGACATACGGTGTTTTTATAAAGAGGCGGGCACATGCCCGCCTCTTTCTTATGATAATTACGACAACCAGCCGGGACGGATGGCTTTTCTGCGACATGCCGCGGCATATCTTGAGAAAACCTGGCATGGGGTTATCTTCGCCACAGCCACTCACATGAAAAATCTTTACACATAATGGCGAATTATGTTACAAACATGATGTCTGCTTTTGACGGCATTAATGCGTTTAAATCGTGCATTTTGCGAAATGCATCTTCAGTTCTTAAGAGTTTTTTACGCTCATTGAGCTCTGTGCAGGCTTGGGCGGACCTGAGTGGCAAGAAACGTCTGTTTTACAGGGAGGAGATATAGAAGCAATCTCGCCTTGCTTACATAGACAGCCGGGTTCGATTTCGGGCGGATATCTTAGACACAGGCGTCATTAATCCTTTCGTGCATCCCACTGTCGAGAAAATAAACCGCAAACAGGATAGGCGAAAAAGAAAAGACGAAATCGTTCTCACCTTGAACCGTAGAAGTTCGTGAAGTCTCTGCTCTGTTAGTGCGTTGTGTTCGGCTGCAAGAAGGCATGTCAAAGTGGCAAATATAGACGTAAAGAGGGAGCGCTTCAGGGAATTCCTTGCCGAATCTGAAGATATCCTCAATTCGATGGGTAAGGGTCTCCTTAAGCTCGGGAAGGGGATTAAGGCCGGCATAATAGACCCAGCCGTCCTCAATGGCATATTCCGTTCCGCCCACACGCTCAAGGGCATGTCCGGTGTTTTCGACTTCGCTGAGATGACTTCCTTGAGCCATGCACTCGAGGATACGCTCGATCTTTTGAGGATGGGCAGGATTGTCCTTACGGACGATATCCTTTACGCCGTAATGGCCACACATGAGCTGATGTTGAGGATAGTGGCGTCCGGAGGCGAAAGCGATTTTACGTCCGAGATTGAAACCACCAAAAACAACCTCTCCAGGACTTGTCAAACAAAAAAGCAGAAAACTGAATCCGGAATCGGCAAGGAGTTCTTGTCTATTCTTACTGAATACGAAGCTCATAGATTTCGAGAGAATCTGCGGGACGGCAGGAATATTTTTCTCCTAAACGCCGGATTCGCCATTACTCGCTTCGATAAAGGCTATGTGGCTCTGACAGACCTGTTGAAGACCGAGTCCGAGGTAATAGCCACCTTGCCGTCCTCAAGAACAGATCGCGAGATGCTTTTCTTCGATATTCTGATAGGTTCGTCGAGGGACAGGCATTTCATACGCGACCTTTCGGGAAAGGTCGCCGAGGCCGACGTAAAGGTCATATCCGAGGGCACACCGGTGCCCCAGGGCCTGCCAGGCATGGAGCCGGCTCTTGAGCTCGTAAGCTCAAAGGACTGGCGCCACCGGAAACCTCAGAGGGAGACTCTACGCAGGTCCGGCAATTCAGTCAGGGTAAATATCGGCAAGCTCGATAACATCATGAACATTGTAAGCGAACTCTTTATATTAAAGAGGGATATCGCGTCCCTGGGAGAGGAACTCAAAAGAAATATCGAGCTTTCAGGTTTCGGGTCCAAGCTTTCCAGGACTGAGAAGCTCCTCGACAGGAAGCTCTTTGATCTCAGGAACAGCATTCTTGACGTGCGCATGGTGCCCATAGGTCAGCTTTTCTCCAGGTTTGAGACTTTCATCAACAAGCTCTCCAGTGAGACCGGTAAGGAAATCCGGATAGTAACCCATGGGGATGAGACGGAAATAGACAAGCTCATCATAGAAGAACTGGCGGACCCGCTCATGCACATAATAATGAATGTAGTTGACCATGGCATTGAGCCGGCTTCGGTCAGGGATGCTTGCGGAAAGATTCGTGCCGGCACTATCGCATTGAACGCCTATCAGAAAGGCAAACATGTGATAGTCGAGGTAAAGGATGACGGCGCGGGAATTGACGAAGATTTTGTAAGAGAAAAGACGGTCGAAAAAGGCATAGTCTCGGCGGATGGCGTAAAGAAGCTCTCAAGGCAGGAAATCATCGAACTTATCTTTATGCCCGGATTTTCCACGAGGGATGCGGTAACCGAGACCTCCGGCAGAGGCGTCGGGTTGGATGTCGTCAAGGAAAATATCGGCAGGATAGGCGGCATAATAGATGTTGACACGGTAAAGGGCAAGGGTACACGTTTCATACTTACGATACCGATTACTTTAGCCATAATACAGGCTCTTATAGTGGAAGACTGCGGGGAGCGATACGCCGTGCCTTTTAGTTCACTCGGCGAGATTATCGAGCTTCGCGACGATCCAGGGTCCGATGGTTCCGTGGACTTTGTTGAGAAGATAACCGTTAACGGCCGGATAATGCCGTCTGTTCGTCTTTCAAGATTCTTCGATAAAAAATCCGCCGATGACGGAAATGTCCGGTATGGGATAATTGTAGGGCTTGCGGAACACCGCCTGTGCGTAATCGTGGATCGCCTGGTGGAAGAACTTGACGTGGTTGTGAAGCCGCTCTCCAGGCTGCTTAAAATCCCAGGTATTGCAGGGGCCGCTGATATGGGTGACAAGGGTACAATGCTCGTACTGGACGTGCCAGGGATTCTTGAGCAGGCTCTTAAGGAAAGTAAATCCATCCTGAGGAATTAAGAAATGGCTCCGGCATGTCCATTCCTATGGATAGTAGGGCTGTAAATGCTTGGAAGGAAGACAGATATACACAAAGAGAATGAAGTTCTCGAAAGGGTCCGGCAGACGCCGGCGAGTCCCGCCGAGGACGACTATGCCGGGAGTTCGGGATACAGGGCCCTTGATGAGGAAAAGGTGCCTGTAATATCATTTAACCTTCTCAAGAACGAATACGCCTTCGAAATCAACGGCGCTGTTGAAGTCCTGAGGTGCCGTAGCATTACCGCCGTCCCGCGCACCACGGAGATTATAAAGGGGATTCTGTCCCTGAGGGGCGAAATTATCCCGATAATTGATCTCAAAAAGAGGTTGGGCGTTGGCGTAACCGGGGAGTGTGATGGCAAAATACTCATAATGGCAATCGAAGACTTGAAAGCCGGATTTATCGTCGATAAGCTGTCCGGGGTTCACGAAGTCCCATGGAACTCCATAGTCCGGTCGAGCGTGGTTGAGGGCAGCCCGGAAACGTCATTATTTGTGGACGGGGTCATAAGCATCGGTAATAGAACAATAAATCTTTTGAACCTTGGCAAGATCATTAATATATCATGCTAACATCAAGAAGCATGATCCCATGATTTCAGGAGTATGCCGTTTGTCGCCAACAGCTCCGCGGAAAGGGTGGCGCGCAGGGTTTGTTCTGTTGCTAAATGCAGCGATATAAGATGTTATCAATGTATTTGTTGGAGCAGATGAATGATTCATTCGGAGGCCGAATTGAGGAATGTAGGGCGCTTGAGAAATAGTTTGAAAGATTCAATCTTTTCATCGTTACTTCCCCGTCGCTTACGCCGCCACTTCCTTGTAGAGGTTTTGATACCCGACGGCTTGTTGCGGGGAGGTTCATTGAAATCCCTGTTCCTTGCCTTCCTTTTCGCTGCTGCAGTCGCCGGGTGCGGCGGCGCTAAGAACGAGGTTCAGGGCGACAGGGGTCCGCGGGAGCTCTATGAGACTGGCGTGAAGGCCTACATCGATCAGAAATACAACGCGGCGGAGGCCAACTTCAAGGCATTGATGGAGAACCACCCTTTAAGTCCTTATGCCGTAGAGGCGCAGCTCATGCTTGGCGACGTCGCTTATGCCATGGATAATTACGACGACGCGAGTTCGTATTATACCGATTTCGTCGCCTTGCATCCAGTTCACCCAATGGCCCCGTATGCGCTTTTTCAAAAGGGCATGAGCTATTTCCAGGAAATACTGAGCGCGGATAGGGATCAGACGAATACAAAAAAGGCGCTTTTTGTCTTTCAGGATTTCCTGGTTGCTTATCCGGAATCGCCATATGTCGTGAAGTCCAAGGAGCTTATAGGCTTCTTGAGGAGGCGGCTTGCGGACAGGGAGTTCTATATCGCGAAGTATTATTTCAAGGGAAAGAATTACAAGGGAGCTCTGGCGAGATTACGGAATATACTTAAGGATTATCCGGACGTCGGACTGACGGATAAGACTCTTTATTTTGTGGGTGTCTCTTATGTCGAACTTGGAGAGAAGAGGCTCGCCAGGGAGACACTGATGGATCTCATAAGTAAATTCCCGAATAGTCCTTTCGTAAAAGATGCGCGCGAAAAACTTGAAGAGGTTTAGTCTCGTATAGAT